>NZ_CBFIEP010000129.1:0-6239 GCF_965661635.1 Pseudemcibacter sp.
TACGCGATTGGCCGATCTACAGAAATGGACTTGTTGAAATACAAGATGAAGCGGCCCAACTGGCCGTAAAGTATGTTGAACTTAAACCTGGTCAACAAGTAATGGATTTATGTGCTGGTGCGGGTGGGAAGTCTCTCGCAGCAGCTGGTTATATGAAAAATAAAGGGCAGATTTATGCATTTGATATTTCTGAAAATCGCCTTAAAGATTTAAAAGTGCGTGCCAAACGTTCCAAACATCATATTTTCCAATCATTTGTATTAACATCCAAGAACAGAGGTGCAAAATTAGCTGAATATAAGGAAAAAATGGATCGAGTGATCCTAGATGTTCCTTGTAGCGGCAGCGGAACTTGGCGTAGAAACCCAGAAAACAGATGGCGTTTAACGCCAGAAAGCTTAGATGAATATATCGCAATTCAAAAAAGTCTGATGGCGGAAGCTTGGGATGCGATCAAAGTAGGTGGCCGCGTCGCATATATGACATGCTCAGTGTTAAAAAATGAAAATGAAAATCAAATTGAATGGTTTTTAAATGAATATAAAAATGCCAAATTAATCCCTATTCGCAAGCAGGGTATTGAACAATTAGAAGGCACATTACAATTAAGCCCGTTCAGCCGAGGAACAGATGGTTTTTTTGTAGCAATTTTAGAGAAACAAGATATAAAAACTCAAACAGATTAAGAGAAATGATTTAGGCAATGACTGACCGTATTTTAATTATTGATTTTGGCTCTCAAGTTACTCAACTTATCGCACGTAGAGTACGCGAAAGCGGTGTATATTCAGAAATCGTCCCATTTAATAAGGCCGCTGAAGTTCTAGAGGATTTTAATCCGAAGGGCATTATTCTTTCCGGTGGTCCAAATAGTGTTTATGATATTGAAACCCCAAGAGCACCTGAGGCGGTTTTTTCAATGGGCGTTCCGGTTCTTGGAATTTGTTACGGTGAACAAACCATGTGTGAACAACTTGGCGGGAAAGTTGAACCATCAGACGAACGTGAATTTGGTCGCGCTTTCATTAATATTAAAAAAGAAAGCCCGCTATTTGATGGTTTTTGGGAAGTAGGTAACGATTATCAAGTGTGGATGAGCCATGGTGATAAGGTTGATTCTATTCCAGATGGTTTCGAAGTTATCGCCACAAGTGGAAATGCACCATATGCCGCAATAGCCAATGAAGAAAAGAAATTCTATGCCGTTCAATTCCATCCGGAAGTCGTTCATACTTTGGACGGGGCAAAGCTTTTAAATAATTTTGTGAAAAAGATTGTCGGTTGTGCTGGCGACTGGACAATGGCGTCATTTCGGGAAACAGAAATTGCTAAAATGCGTGAACAGGTAGGCGAAGGACGCGTTATTTGTGGTCTTTCCGGCGGTGTTGACAGTTCGGTTGTCGCCGTACTTTTACATGAAGCCATAGGTGATCAGTTAACGTGTGTTTTTGTCGATCACGGTCTTATGCGCGCAAATGAAGCAGATCAGGTCGTCACCTTATTCCGCGAACATTATCATATAAATCTTATCCATGTGGATGCAGAAGATATGTTTTTAGGGAAGTTGGCTGGTGTTGATGACCCAGAGAAGAAAAGAAAAATCATCGGTGGTCTTTTCATTGATGTCTTCGAAGAAGAAGCTCAAAAAATTGGTGGCGCCGATTTTCTTGCACAAGGAACACTTTATCCCGATGTTATTGAAAGTGTTTCCTTTACAGGTGGTCCAAGTGTCACGATTAAATCACATCATAATGTTGGCGGACTTCCAGAACGAATGAACATGGATTTAGTCGAGCCACTTAGGGAATTATTCAAAGATGAAGTAAGGGCATTAGGACGTGAATTAGGATTACCTGAAGCGTTTATTGAACGTCATCCATTCCCAGGGCCAGGTTTAGCGATTAGAGTACCGGGTGCCGTTGATAAAGAGAAATGTGACATTTTACGTAAAGCGGATGTCATTTATTTGGAAGAAATTAAAAAAGCAGGACTTTATAACGAAATATGGCAGGCTTTTACAGTTCTGCTTCCAGTTCGAACGGTTGGTGTTATGGGAGACGCAAGAACATATGAATATGTATGTGCATTGCGTGCAGTTACGTCAACAGACGGTATGACTGCAGATTATTATCCTTATTCACATGAATTTTTGGGACATGTATCAACACGTATTATTAATGAAGTTCGCGGCATAAATCGTGTTGTTTATGATATTACTTCAAAACCACCTGGTACAATTGAGTGGGAATAATCTTAAAATAGCCTCTTTTTTAAAGAATATAGATAATGGTTGATTGCCTTCTTGCATCAGGTCGGTTATTTTGTCGCCATATATATGTTATAAATATTATTGAATTTACAGGAGACCCTGGTGTCAGACGAGTTTATTCGCGAAGTCGATGAAGACATTCGCCAAAGACAAATAAATGATTTATGGAAAAAGTACGGCAAATTCGTAATTGGAATTGCTGTCGGTGTTGTCGCAATTGTTGCGGGAAGAGCCATATATACCTCTGTCATTGAAAGCAAATATAGTGAACAAGCGTCACTATATTCGCAGGCAATAAGCATGAATGATGCAGAAATTTCTTCCGCACTTGACCCACTATTGAATAGTGATGTTGAGGCGTATGAAATTCTTGCAACGTTTAAAAAAGCCGAAATTGCAATTTCAAATGATGATAGAGCAGGGGCAATTACTATTCTTGATCAATTTGTGACGTCTTCATCAGTGGCTCAAGTTTATAAAGATATGGCTACAATTCAAGCGGCTCTCTTAGAATTGGATACGGCTTCAGTTGATCAAATTCGTTCACGTCTATCACTCATTTTAAACAGTGATAGTAAGTATCAATATTTTGCTGCAGAAATTATGGCACTTTCTGAATTAAGGGCAGGTGATAGTGGTGCTGCGAAATCACGACTTGAGGCTCTTATTAATGATGAAAATGCATCTGGCTCGATTAAAACGCGCGCAGAACAATATTTAAGTGTGATTGAATAGTTCATAGGAAATATTATGGCCAATAAGACAGAAAAATATTCGAATAATGTAATGCATTATTTATCATTAATTGGTCTGTTGATAATGACATCATTACTTGCTTCATGTGATAGTTTAAGATCTGCAGATAATTCAAGAGAAACCATCGAAGGCGACCGTATATCGGTTTTAACATTTGAGCAACAATTGAGCGCAGATCCAGCCCTTGCTAACTTACAAGTTACATTGCCACAGCCTTATGTGAATGAAAATTGGGATCAAGCTGGTGGAAATTTACATCATTTAATGCAACATTTATCGGTTGGTGATGCTCCTGAACGCCTATGGAGCCGAGATATTGGAAATGGTACAACGGGCCGTAAAGCGATTGTTTCTACGCCTGTTATCAAAGACGGCGTTTTATACGTTATTGATGCAGATGCTAAAATCTCTGCAGTAAACGCTGAAAATGGTCGCGTAATTTGGGACACTAAATACACCATGGAAAATGAGACTGAGATGCTTAGCTATGGCGGAGGCGTTACGGTCGGTGAAAATGCGCTATATTTTCTAACGGGTTATGGTCACTTTGGGGCCCTAAATCTTTCTGATGGCAGCGAAATTTGGTTAGAAGATATCGGGGTACCAATGCGCGGTTCACCCACTTACTCAGATGGACGTGTTTTTGGCGTGACCCACGATAATCATATCTATGCAATGGATGCAAATACGGGTGAGATTGTTTGGGATGAGGTCGGAATTGCTGAAAATGAGGGCTTAGCGGGAAATGCTAGTCCTGCTGTTATCGATAATACAGTTATTGTGCCATATTCCTCCGGTGAAGTTTATGCAATGCGTGTTGAAAATGGTCGTGTTCTTTGGACCGACACATTAAATCGGCAAGGCCAACTCACAGCTATGTCGAGTTTACGTGATATTGATGGTCATCCGGTTGTCTATGATGGTATTGTCTATTTAATTAGCCACAGCGGACGAATGGCGGCGATAAATTTAAGAAGTGGTGTTCGAGTTTGGGAGCAAAATTACGGTTCACAACATACGCCATGGATTGTGGGTGAATATATTTATATTGTTACGACAAACTCTGAAGTTATATGTGTTACGAGAAGAGAAGGCCGTATACGTTGGATCACTCAACTTGAACGCTTTCAAGACCCAGAAATTCGTAAAGAACCCGTTCATTGGCATGGACCAGTGGTTGCGAGTGATCGTGTGATTGTTACGTCGTCTCATGGGTATGCCTTAACGCTTTCTCCTTATACTGGAGATGTAATAGGCGGTATTGATCTTCCTGATAATTCATCAATGGGACCAATTGTTTCGAATGAGACGCTTTATTTCTTATTAAGTGACGGTGAAATCATCGCGCTGCGTTAAGCCTTGCCAGCATTATTGAATTGAAAAAACATGACTTTCACAGTAGCAATTATCGGACGTCCAAATGTCGGAAAATCAACACTATTTAACCGTCTTGTCGGTAAAAGACTGGCACTTGTTGATGATACGCCAGGTGTAACCCGTGACCGCCGAGATGCGAAAGCATCGCTTGGTGAACTTAAATTTCGTATCATTGATACGGCGGGCCTTGAGGATGAAACCGGTGATAGCCTTTCAGCCAGAATGAGAAAACAAACAGAGCTCGCGATCGAAGAGGCCGATTTTTCAATGTTCATGATAGATGCAAGGGCAGGCGTTACGCCACTTGATAAACATTTTGCAGATATACTTCGCCGCAATAAAAAACCAACGATCCTAGTTGCTAATAAATCAGAAGGAAAAGCCGGCGAAAGCGGCCTTTACGAATCTTATACCTTAGGATTAGGAGACCCAGTTCCGTTATCAGCGGAGCATGGTGAAGGACTAGCAGATTTAAGCGATGCATTTGATGAAGCCTTAAGAGAACTCGGAATTGATCCATTTGCCAACCCTGAAGAAGAGGTCACGGCAAAATCCGTGATAATCGAAGGGGAAGTCAGCGAAGAAGATGAGTTATTAAGTGAACAAGACGATGGCTTACCCATGCAAATCGCCATCGTTGGTCGCCCTAACGCTGGAAAATCGACACTAATTAATAAAATTTTGGGTGAAGATAGAATGCTTACTGGCCCCGAAGCTGGGATTACACGCGATTCTATTGGTGTAAACTATACTTATGAAGGACGTGAACTCAGAATATTTGATACGGCTGGTATGCGCCGAAAATCACGGGTGCAGGAAAAGCTAGAAAAATTATCTGTGGCTGATACGATCCGTGCTTTAAATTTTGCTGAAATAGTGATCCTTATGGTCGATGCGACGCAGCCGTTTGAAAAACAAGACCTTTCTATTGCGAGCCTGATCGTTCAAGAGGGACGTGGTTTGGTGATTGGGCTTAATAAATATGATCTTCTTGAAAATAGACAGGAAGTGATGAAAGATATTGCCCATAAGCTTGAACATTCATTGCCGCAAATTAAAGGCATTCCAATCGTCCCTATTTCAGCATTAACAGGGCGTGGCCTTGACAGATTAATGCCACAGGTTTTTGAAGCTTATAAATTATGGAATAAACGTATCAGTACGGCTAAACTGAATAAATGGTTAGCGGAGACATTGCAATATCATCCGGCACCGTCCGTTAAAGGACGTCGTACGAAAATGCGTTATATGACGCAAGTAAAAACGCGGCCACCGACATTTGCAATTTTTTGTAATCGCCCGAATGATTTGGCCGACAGCTATACCAGATATTTGCTTAATGAATTAAGGTACGATTTCGATATGCCCGGGGTGCCAATTCGTATAATGTTACGTAAAGGCGATAACCCCTATAAAAAAGATTAACATGATAACAGCAAAATTTAGGAGATAATGAATATGATTAGTTATGCAATGGTTGGATCAACTAATTTACCAGCGTCCGGTGATTTTTTCGATAAAGTACTGGGTGTCGTTGGTGCTGAACGCATGATGAAGCGCGACACTGCAATTATGTGGGGCGCTGGAGAAGGAAAACCATTCTTCGCGGCTTGTATTCCACATGACGGTAATGTAGCAACGCATGGTAATGGCACAATGATTTCATTTGGTTGCGAAACAACAGACCAAGTTGACGCGATGTATGCCGCGGCTCAAGCAAGCGGTGGATCATGCGAAGGTAAACCAGGTCCACGCGGTGAAGATGAACAATATTATGTTGGTTATTTCCGTGATCCAGATTGCAATAAATTTGCCGCATTTCATATGGCGGGATAAT
>NZ_CBFIEP010000130.1:0-5952 GCF_965661635.1 Pseudemcibacter sp.
TTCTTATTTTTTAACAAGTGCGCTGTTATTTATTTTGCCGTCATTGATTATTCCTATTTTGTTTTTAATTTTTAAACATCCATTAATTGCTTTTGGAGGAGTAATTCCTATTTTACCATAGTTGTTGTTAGCATATTAAGTAGACCATATAATGCCGTATCAAGGTAGTGGCGCATCTATTATGTATGTCGCTGTGCTATTTTGGGGTTTCCGTCTTCATTAGTAGGTATGGGAATAATGGCAGCTATGTTAAAATTTCGTTGGCTTTCAATCAAGGAAACCTAAACGTCCGCTTAGGGTCGTTAGTAGACGATTGCGAAATTGTGATTTATGTAGAGAATTAATCCAATTTAGTTGAATAAGTTTTCTTGTATGCGATAAAAATTCGTGCATAATATTTTTATTATGATGAGATGGAAAATATTAGAGGCAGCGGAAAATAGTTATTCACTTGAGGACGTGTTATCGCATTTCAAAGATCACTCCACATATGGACTTGAAGAAGAAGGCATTCTTCAAATTCTCAGGCTTTATAAAAATACACTTTCAGAAGAAATTCAAAGAGATTTGGACGCTAAATAAGAAGTCGCCGCAGTCTCTTTAGATAAAAAATTCTTAAAGATTGCGGCGACCTTCCCACTCAGGAGGGAGTTAGTGTGATAAGTATACAGAGTGTTTTTGATTACTCAAAAGCTTTTTTGTCACTCCTCCAAAGATGATTTCGCGAAGCCTTCTGTGACCCCATGCACCCGAAACAATTAAGTTTGCATCTATATTTTTAGCAGTTTCAAGTACTCTATCTGCTATTGCCATAATTGTATCTTCGGTTAATGCTTCTGCATTAACGCCGTGGCGGGCAAGTTTCTTGCAAATATCGGCTTCTGGTAATCTATGTTTCCCATCTTCTGCGATGGTGAGCACGGTTACCTTATCAGCATTTTGCAATATTGGTAATGCATCATGGACCGCTTTGGCGCTTTGTTTACCGTTATCCCACGCGATTAGAACGTTTTTACAGTTCCCATTATCGCCTTCACTCGGAATGACGATTACAGGCAATCCATTTTCGATGATAAAATCATGGGTTACGCTTAAGATATCGTCGAAATCATCGCCTTTTTGACTAAGGATTGTTAAATCCGCTGCACGCGCATGAAGATTTAATTGAGTGAGAACATCGCCCGTTTGTTGATACCAATCATATCGAACACCAGATGATTTTAATTTCTTTTCATATTTTTCGCGTAATGCTTCGGCTTCTTCTTCTTGTTCTTTTTCAAAGTGGGCAAATGATACGCCGCTATATGCTTCGATTGGAACAGATTTCACCATATCACCCATTGGGGTAAGTATATATAACGCAGTCACATGCGCGTCATATTTATTGGCAAGATCAACTGCCAAATCTAAGCGCTCTTCAGCGCCTTGTGCATTCCCGACGGGAACTAATATTGTCTTGATCATTTTCTTCTCCTGAATGTTAATGAGACTATTATTTGCCTCAAAACAAACATACTAAAATTACGGATATAGTAATTTGACGCAGATCAAAATTTTATCGAAATTGTAAAAGAACTTGTGAAACATAGTGATAAAAGATAAGTTTCAAGTTAGAAAATTAAGGGACTGATTTTATGAGTGAACAGATACTATCCGGTGTTTTTGAAGAGATAGAAAAACAAGAAAAAAGTCTAGTAAGACTTTGTCAGGATCTCATACGGTTCCCGACTATCAATCCACCAGGGAACGATTATCAAGCAATTGTCGAATATATCGGAAATCGATTAAAGAATAGAGGGTTTTCGATTGAATATGTACGCGCTTATGGTGCACCTGGCGATAGCGCAGATTATCCCCGTTATAATGTTATTGCCCGTTATGAAACAGGCCGACATGGGCCGTGCGTGCATTTCAATAGTCACATTGATGTCGTGGAAACGGGTGATGGATGGACTAAAGATCCATTTGCCGCTGAATTAATTGATGGTAAAATATATGGACGTGGTGCCTGTGATATGAAGGGGGGATTGGCTGCTTCGATCATCGCGGCAGAAGCGTTGATTAGCAGCGATATTGAGCTTAAAGGAGCGATTGAGATTTCCGGGACTGCTGATGAAGAGTCCGGTGGATTAGGTGGTGTCGCTTATCTTGCGGAAAAAGGATATTTTTCAAAAGACCGTGTTGATCATGTTATTATTCCAGAACCATTGAATGTAGATAGGGTTTGTCTCGGTCATCGCGGGGTTTGGTGGGCCGAGATCGAAACCCATGGCCGGATCGCTCATGGATCAATGCCGTTTTTGGGAGATTGTGCCGTTCGCCATATGGGTGCCGTCGTCGCTGAATTTGAAGATAAACTTTACCCGGCAATGGCTGCTCGTTTTACTGAAATGCCCGTTGTTCCGGAAGGGGCAAAACAATCGACGCTTAATATTAATAGCATTCATGGTGGTCAGGAAGAGGGATCAGACGGGCTTCCGTCCCCGTGTGTGCCTGATAGTTGTAGAATGATTATTGATAGGCGTTTTCTTGTTGAGGAAGATTTAAAAGAAGTGAAGGGTGAAGTGACAACAATACTAAATGGTCTAAAGACTTCGCGTGAAGGTTTTAAATATGAAATCCGGGATATGCTCGAGGTAATACCAAGCATGACTGATATTAATTCACCCGTGGTACAAGAAACGGCAAATGCGATTAAGGATGTTCTTGGTAAAGACCCAGATTTCATTTGTTCACCGGGCACTTATGATCAAAAGCATATTGACCGAATAGGAAACTTAAAAGACTGTATTGCGTACGGTCCAGGTATTCTTGAGCTTGCTCATCAGCCCGATGAATATGTGGAAGTTGATGATATGGTTAACTCAGCAAAAGTAATGGCGCAGGCGGCATATAATCTTTTAATGAAATAATTAATTAATATGGTTAACGCTAACTAACTAATTTTATTACTATTTTCTTGATATTAGATAAAATTTTATGTATATTGTTTCCTTAGTTTGAGTAATGATTAGGGATAATCAAATGTATTTAGGTGGTATTAATAGTTTTTGTTGCATCTTAATGATGGTCGTAGGGTTAGCGATTTATCAACAATCACAGGATAAGCAAATCCGTCCTAATGTAAAAATTCAGCAAATGATTCAACTTTTAAAACAAGTATAAAAATATATAATTATAGAGCTCTGGGGATCTTTTGTATTTAATACAAAAGATAAGGGGCAGGAGGGGGAGTCCTGCCCCTGAGAACTACATACTTTCTATTTTGGGGGGGAACAAGAAAGTATGTGTGGCTTATAGCATTATAAAAAGTGCAAAATTAGCATGCTATGATCTTTTTACGCACCGGTTTCTTTTTTGGATCAAAAAAATATAAAAAAAATGAAAAAAAATAATAAAAGCAGGAACCGTCGTTCCTGCCCCCCAATACACCATGCTCTAATTGGGGTAAGAGCAGGTGTTTTGTATTCTTTAAAGACGAAATAGATATACTTAATATCCATATTTAAGGCCTCTAAAAAACAATATGAACATATTTTGTTCCCTAGTCAAGAAAAAAGTACGTTATTAGTACGTGAAATATTATTTTATTTAGTCATTATGTCATTATGTTTGATAAAAAAAGAATATGGATATCCCGCCGCATTGCGGAGCTGGGTAAAAAGAAAAAAGATTTAGCGGGAGCCTTAGGCCTTCCTCATACTAGAATCTCCGATATTATTAATGGTAATAGATCTCTTAAAATTACTGAAATTAGCCCTTTTGCTGATTTCATGGACATGAGCTACACAGAAGTTCTTAGTCGTTTTTCGATGAAGGAAGCGGAAATCAATATCTCCTATGATGCGCTCATAAGAGATGAAAAAGAAATTATTGAATCCTACCGTGGACTTTCAGAAGCTGGAAAACAGAAGTTCCAAGAATTTATTGATGACGTAAAAGACGATAAGTAATATTCGAGCTTCATAATTTAATCTTTAAAATCTTAGTTTTACCCGTTACTGTATCTACTTAATAAGATATGGGAAATATTATATGTCATTAAAGGCAAGGGGCATTTCGAGACGAACATTTAATTTGGCTATCAGTGCTTCATTGATAGGACAAATGCTGTCTTTTAAAAGTTTTTCTTTATCGAATGAACATGTTAGCAAAGATGGACTCCTTCATTTAACCGATGAAGGAAAATTGAATATATATTCAGGCGTTGGACATACGAGTATTTATTCTAAAGAAAATCCACTCTTCCTAATTAAAAAGAAACTAAATATTTCAGAAGATCAGTGCCGTTTTATGTTTGGCAGTAACCCTGAACAATTGCCGGCTCTTTTATCACAGCACATAAATCATTTGAGTTTTACGTTAAAGGCAACGAATGAAAAAGCCATAGGCGTTTTGAAAACGAGCATTTCAGAAATTGGGAAAGACGCAGATCAAATATTATTGAAGAATAGAATATTGATCCTTGATGATCAAATTTCATTGAAAACAAAAAAAATGGCAAATCAAATAAAAGGTAACGGTATTATAGTTGCCGTTAAAGAAGTGGTTTGATGCGGCGTTTATTTACAATTTTTATATTAAGCGTATCACTTATAACCTCTGCTTCTGCGCAAACGACTTTAAAAGTTGGTTTACAACTTGAACCGCCGAACTTGGATCCAATATCCGGTGCGGCTGCGGCAATTGATGAAGTGGTTTATGGAAATGTCTTTGAAGGACTGGTTCGAATTGATGAAAATGGGGACATTAAACCGGGACTAGCCAATTTTTGGCAAATATCAACGGATGGGAAATCATATCTTTTTAATTTAGCCGAAGGAGTAAGTTTTCATGACGGCAGCCCATTTGACGCTGAGGATGTAAGGTTTTCTTTTAACCGGGCGCGTGCGCAAAATTCAACAAATGCAAAAAAATATATATTCGAGCCCATCGCAAATATTGATATTTTTGACCCTTACACAATTATGATCAGTTTAAATCAGGCAAGACCGGATTTTTTATTTAATATTGGACTTGGTGATGCGGTCATTGTGTCTTCGAAGAGCGTCGATAAAAATGCGTCTCAGCCAATTGGTACCGGACCCTATAAATTTAAAAAATGGGTGCGTGGTGACCGAATTGAATTTGAACGTAATGAAAATTATTGGGGGGCGCTTCCAAAAATGGAAGCGATCACTTTTAAGATTATCACAGATCCACTTTCTGCTTATACGGCAATGAAAGCAGGCGATATTGATACCTTTCCAAATTATCCAGCGCCAGAAAATTTGTTTTTATTTAATAATGATCCTGCATATGAAGTTGAAGTGGGTCTAACGGCCGGCGAAACAATTCTAAGTACCAATAATAAGCGGGCCCCTTTTGATAATATCTTAGTTCGAAAAGCAATGGCCCACGCCATTAACCGCAAAGAAATGATCGAAGGCGCTATGTTTGGCAATGCAGAGCCCATCGGAAGCCACTTTGCACCAACACATCCGGATTATGTGGATTTAACGGGGCTTTATCCGCACGACTTAACAAAAGCCAAAGCATTTATGCGTGAAGCGGGTTATGGGGATGGATTTACGGCTAGCTTGAAATTGCCGCCGCCAATATATGCAAGAAGGACGGGGGAGTTGATCGCACATCAGCTTTCCAAAATCGGCATTAAAGTCAATATTGAAAATATGGAATGGGCGCAGTGGATTGATCAAGTGCTCAGAAACCGTAATTATGATTTAACCATTGTGTCCCATGTGGAACCTATGGACATTAATATTTATGCTAACCCGAATTATTATTTCGGGTATGATAATAAAGAATTCCAAGCCATCATAAAAAAAATTGATAGCAGCTCTAACCCAGAAGAAATCAGTGCGCTTTATAAAGAGGCGCAACGTAAAATCGCCGATGATGCCGTTAATGGCTACCTGTTTCAAATGGGAAAATTTGGTGTTTGGAAAAAAG
>NZ_CBFIEP010000131.1:0-17598 GCF_965661635.1 Pseudemcibacter sp.
CAATCTGAACTTAAACGACTAAATGATAAATTAGCACGTTTAAGTATTCTTTCTCCTGTTGATGGCATTGTAAAAGGTCTTAAGTACCGCGCTTATGCTAGCGTTATACCGCCAGGTGATCTCATTGCTCAAGTTGTTCCAAATGCAGAAGAATTGGTTGCTGAAGTTCGTATTTCACCACGTGACGTAGGACATGTTGAAATCGGTAGCGAAGTAAACTTAAAAGTAGACACATATAACTATTCATTATATGGCGCAATCGATGCAATATTAACCGATGTATCTGCTTCGTCATTTATGGATGAGCAAGGAAATGCATATTTCAAAGGTTATATCGAATTACCACAAAATTATGTAGGAACTGATCCTGCAGCCAACAGAATTACACCAGGCATGACTTTAGTCGCTGATATTAAAACCGGTGAAAAAACCTTAATGCAATATCTAACAAGACCAATTAAAAACGCACTCAATACTTCATTTAGAGAGCGTTAAGATAAATACAAAAAAAAGGCCCCTCTAAGAAATTAGCGGGGCCTTTTTAATGCCTAAAATATATTTATAAACGGCGCTCGATCGCGTCCCAAATTAAGGCCGCAATATCGGTACCATCAAAACGTTGAATTTCTTGAATTCCTGTTGGGGAAGTAACATTAATTTCCGTAAGATAATCGCCGATCACATCAATTCCCACAAAAATCTGATCCTGTTCTTTTAAGACTAGCCCGATTATATCGCATATCTCTTTTTCACGGTCAGTGAGCTCTGTTTTACGTGCCTCGCCACCAACATGCATATTTGATCTGACTTCGCCCTCATCAGGCACCCGATTGATCGCACCAACCGGTTCCCCGTCAACAAGAATAATGCGCTTATCACCCTTTCGAACATCAGAAAGATATTTTTGAACAATAAATGGTTCCGTATAAAAATCTTGGAACATTTCAATTAAACTTGCTAGGTTCTGATCCCCTTCACTGATGCGAAATACGCCTGCACCGCCGTTACCGTAAAGTGGTTTAACAATAATATCTTTATATTCAGAACGAAATGCACGAACATCATCGGCGTTACTTGTTATCATTGTTGGCGGCATAAGTTCCGGAAAGCGTGCTAAGAATATTTTTTCAGGCGCATTACGAACTGACGCTGGATCATTCACAACAAATGTTTTAGGATGGATATGTTCTAAAATATGTGTCGCCGTAATATAACCCATATGAAATGGCGGGTCTTGACGCATTAAAATAACATCAATTTCATCGCCTAAATCCATATGATGCACATCACCTAAACTAAAATGGTTACCCTGCTCTCTTCTAAACGTTAAAGGTCTGGCATAAGCTTTTACTTTATCGTTTACATAAGACATATCCTTCACTTGATAATGGAATAGTTTATGTCCTCTTTTCTGGGCTTCTAATCCCATGGCAAAAGTACTATCACCATTGATATCAATCGTTTCAACGGGGTCCATTTGAAGCGCTACATTTAAACTCATTTATCAGTCACCTTTATTATCAATATCGCCTTTAATCAATTCAAACACATTTGGTTTGTTATAGGCACGCATTTCTTTTAACGTGTTCAAAATCTGACCACGCATTTTATCATCATCAGCATCTAAATTATCATCCATATAATCAAGACAATCTAGTAAGTTTTGCTTACCTTCTTCAACGCTTTTCGTATGTATTTGAAGCATTCCAAGTTCAAACTTATGCACGATGTTATTAGGGTCAATATAACTAGTTCTTCTTAACGCATTCATTGCCAAATCAAAATCGCTCACATTCAAACAACGGATTTTGATATTGTTAAGAAAACGCACTAAAATTGCCCTATTCCCTAATGGGGCATGATGCCATTGTTCTAATTTATTTTCACCACCTGAAATTGTTCCAATTAAATCTCTAAGGTCATGAGCATTTAATATTTTACCGCCATGAAATGGATCTAAAATTGCCTGATCATTTTCTCCATAAACTCTAATTAAAAAATGAGCTGGAAAATTTACACCTTCAATACGCCACCCTTTTGACCTGCCTGCATGGATATATAAAATACCTAAACTAATAGGAAGTCCCAACCGACGATTAATAACAGACATCAAGTTTACATTTTGAAGATCATCATAAAATTTTTCATTCCCTTTATATTCATGATTTTCAAGCATAACTTCCACAAGAGCCTCTGCTCTTTCTTGCGCAGTAACGGCATTATGGCCGACACTATCAAGATCAAGTTTTAGTATTTTTAAATGATGATGGTATTTCTGAAGCGATACACCTGGACGATCTAAGCTGCCTAGCATTAATGCCGTTTCAGCTAAATCGATGTCGTCTTCCGCTAAATGGCCAACATTTTTTAAATAGTCGATTTGTTTATCTAAAGTTGGGATCATAATTACCACGCATTTTCAATATGTTTTGGAAGGCGCCATGGAACGATCAGTATCATATCACACCTAAATATTTCATTCTCTATCTTATTGTTTTGATATGTGTTTTTCAAGTGTGACATATATTGTTCTGCGGCTTTTCTTATACGTAATTTTTGCTTATCCGTTAAAGAATAAACTGCACTTTCAAAATCAGCTCGTGCCTTAACTTCACAGAATATGGTGACATTTTTCTTTTTTGCAATAATGTCAATTTCACCTACTTTGGTTTTATACCTTCTTTCAAGAATTGAATAGCCCTTTACCATCAGAAAAAGTATCGCAAAATACTCCCCCAAATGCCCTAAACGGTTGGCTTTCCTTTTCTTATCTTTCTTCATCTTTCGATATTTCTAAGGCTCTTTTATAAACTTCTTTTCGTTTTTTTCCTGTCATAAATGTAACCGCTGCCACGGCTTCTTTCACACTTAATGTTTTTAAAGCATCCTTTAGTGCAGCATCAAGGTCATCAATTTGACTTTCATTTTTATTGGGCGGTGATACAACAATGACTATCTCACCCTTAGGGGTGGGTTTATTCTCATATAACTCAATCAAATTGCTTATTTTATCTTTTCGGATTTCTTCATAAAGTTTCGTAAGTTCCCGGCAAACAGCGATTTCTCGGTCGCCTAATACTGATAAAATATCCTTTAGACACACCAAAAGCCTCTTGGGGGATTCGTAATAAATAAGGCTTGCATCAACGGTAGAAAATTTTCCGATTTCTTTTTGCCTAGCTTGCGTTTTTGGCGGCAAAAAGCCCTGAAATAAAAAATTATTTGTTGGAAGTCCGGCATTTGTTAAGGCACAGAGAATAGCACTTGCCCCCGGCAAGCTCGTGACTAAAATGCCTTCTTTTTGGCATTCATTGACTAATCGATATCCCGGGTCAGAAATAAGTGGTGTGCCTGCATCACTAATAAGGGCGATAATTTTTCCATCTTGAAGTTCATTAATGAGTCTAGGCATGACATCTTGTGCATTATGATCATGATAAGAAATCATCGGCGTCTTAATATCATAATAAGATAATAATTTTCCGCTTACTCTTTTATCTTCACAGGCAATGAAATCTGCTTCACGTAATAAATCTATAGCTCTTAGGGTGATATCACCCAGGTTTCCGATGGGGGTTGCAGTGACATATAACCCGTTTTCAAATTTATTTTTTACTCTTTTTTCCATTTTTATCGGAATTCCACACCATTGCCATAATTCAGGACTAGCCTAACTGAATTCGTTTGGTATAACTAATGAATTATTATAATTGCAATGAAAATAGGAATGAACGATTTGTGGTATAACAGGATAATTGGAACATCATGTCTTATGATCTTTTCCCTTATGTTATCCGCCTGTGGGCCGGAGGGTGAATTTGCCCCCGTTTCTGCAAGCGCGCCACCCGCACCGGATGCCGAAGTGGCTTCCCAAAATGATACCCAACCTGCTCCACCGCGAAATATACTTATACCAACCTATACGGAAGCCGAAAAAGCTGCCGCGCCAATTGATAACCGACCCGCAAGATTAAAAATAAAAATTGGCGTAATGTTACCCTTGAGTGGTGATACGGAAATCGTCGGCAATGCTCTTCTTAACGCGATCACAATGGCCATGTTTGACTCAGAAGACAAAAGGTTTGCACTCATCCCCATTGATACTAAAGGCACACCTGAAGGTGCAACAGAGGCGGCAAAATATTTAGTGGAACAAAATGCCGATATTGTTATTGGTCCTCTTTTCTCAGATAGCATTAAAGCCGCACACCCTATTATAAAAGAAGCCGGCTTAAATATGATTAGTTTTTCAACGGATCAGGATGTCGCTGGGGACGGCGTATACTTATTGAGCTTTAGACCCGAAGAGCAAGTTGGCCGCATCATTAAATATGCTTCAAAGCAACAACATGAGAAATTCGCAGCTCTTATTCCTGACACCCTTTATGGTGGTCGAATTGTTGACGTCCTAGAACCCTTAATCGCGACCGACTTTAATGAATTAGTCGCCTTGGAAACATATCCCGCTGACCCATCCATGCTTGATGAGCCCGTTAAAAGGATCGCAAATTACGAATACCGTCGCCAAGAATACATAGATGAAATGCGCTATCTTCGATCATTAGGCAGAAACGATGATATGGGGCAAGAATTCATTAAAGAAATTAGAAACCTTGAAACATTGGGCGATGTTGAATTTGATGCAATCTTACTTCCCGAAGGCGGTGCCCTTCTTGGCTCCCTCGCCCCACTTCTTTCTTATTATGAAATTGATTTAACAAAAGTAAAAGTGCTTGGAACCGGTTTATGGCAAGACCCGATGCTTTTTAATGAACCGCAACTTCAAGGGGGATGGTTCGCGGCCCCCGAAGTTGAAAAAGCCAATGCCTTTATTGATCGTTACATTGAATATTATGGCGAAAGACCACCAAGGATTGTTACGTTAGGATATGATGCAATGGCACTGGTTTCTAATATCGTTAGAACGCAGCGCGCACCAACATTTTCAGAAGAAAATATAACAGAACCTAGCGGCTTTGACGGGCTTGATGGTATATTCCGTTTTCATAAAAGCGGCCTTGTGGAACGTGGATTAGCCGTCTTTGAAGTGACCTCGACAGAGTTTCTAAAAATTGAAGACGCGCCAAAATCATTCCTCATTGAAAACAGACCGCTTTACTTAGAAATTCCAATGAATTTTACACCAAAATTTGACCCAGTATTTGGTTTAGAAGGGGCCGACCCTTCTTTGACAATTGAAGCCGATCTGGATAGTTTGGCTCAAAAAACCCTTGAGCTATCAGCATCTCCACCTGATCCATTTCAATAAAATCATTTAATTCTGCACCAATTCTATTCCTAAAATGATCCGTATGAATACCAGACGTCAATCGCAATCCCATCATAATCATTTCTTCTGCCATTTCTTTTTGGCTTAAATGAACCTGCTCTTTTGTTGCGTGCCCTTTATCTTTAACCGCCTTTAACCAGGTTTCCGGTTTTTTATTTTGCATGGTCGCATATGTGTTCTCGCCGTATGTAATTCTTCCATGTGCACCTGCCCCGATACCAAGGTAATCTCTATAATTCCAATAAGTTAGGTTATGACGACTTTCTTGTGCTTCTTTTGCGTAATTGGAAACCTCATAGGCGGCATATCCGTTTTCGGAACAAATATCATTTGTTAACTCATACATTTCCGCGGATGTATCTTCATCTGGAATGATCAATTTTCCTTGTCGCCATTGACCATAAAACGGCGTCCCTTGCTCAATAGTCAATTGATATAAGGATAAGTGGCCGTTGGCCATCCCTATCGCCCGCTTAAGTTCTTTTTCCCATTCGGAAACTTCTTGCCCCATTCGCGCATAAATTAAGTCAAAATTTGACCTTTTAAAACATTTTTGACTTAATTCAATCGCCCCTAACGCTTCATCCACATCATGCTCTCGTCCGAGCGCCTTTAGATCATGGTTGTTGAGGGCCTGTATTCCGATTGATACACGATTAATACCGGCCAACGAGAAATCCTTAAACTTTCCCGCTTCTACACTGGTCGGATTTGCTTCAAGTGTAATTTCAATATCATTAGTTGTGTGAAAATTATGTTCTATGCGGTTGATAACTTTTTCAACTGTGGAAGCCGACATTAACGACGGTGTTCCGCCGCCAAAAAAAATACTTTTAACGTCACGACGTCCAACAAGTCCAGCATAATGATCTATTTCACTTAGAAGCGCCTCAGCCATTTCAGCTTCGTTAACGCGATCATGAACATGACTGTTAAAATCACAGTAAGGACATTTTGCCAAACAAAATGGCCAATGCACATAGATTGAAAGATCGTTATGATTTAAAGCAGGCATCAATTATTTTCTTAAAAGCATCCGCACGATGACTTATGGCATGTTTTTCTTCAGCATCCATTTCACCAAATGTTTGATCATAGCCATCTGCAATAAACATCGGGTCGTAACCAAAACCATTTTCACCACGAATTGGCCATATTAATCGGCCATAAACACGCCCTTCAAAGGTTTCAACATGACCATCCGGCCACGCGAGCGAAAGGGCACAAACGAAATAAGCCGCTCTATCATTATCGCCAATCTCATCATTAAGCTTAGCCATTCCGTATGCAAAATCACGCTCATTGGTTTCAGGATTAATGGCATATGGCGCAGAATGAATTCCAGGAATCCCACCAATTGAAGGCACAGCAAGTCCGCTATCATCAGCGAGCGCCACAAGTCCGCTTTCCTTCGTCGCATTTTTTGATTTAATTTCAGCGTTTGCAATAAATGTATCACCGTCCTCAATAGGCTCAGATAATTCTAGTTCTTTTGATGAAAAAAGCTCAACACCAAATGGGGCGAGTAAGATGCGTATTTCTCGCACTTTACCTTCGTTATGGCTTGCGACCACTAATTTCTTTTCATCAAATAGACGTGACATAAATTAAATTCCTAATGTCTTACGTTGCATTTTGGTTATTTGGTCAACACCAAAACGCGCTAGTCGCATCATTCGTAGCAATTCTTCTTCACTAAATGGCTCTTCTTCTGCTGTGCCTTGTACTTCAATGATTTTGCCTGCGCCCGTCATGACAAAATTTGCGTCCGTTTCCGCACTGCTATCCTCATCATAATCAAGATCCAGAACAGGTGTTCCCTTATAGACACCGCAAGAAATCGCTGCAATTTCATGAATAATCGGAATACTTTCGATTGTACCATCTGCCACCATTTTTTGAAGACACTGATATAAAGCTACATATCCGCCAGATATCGACGCCGTCCTTGTTCCACCGTCTGCTTGAATAACATCACAATCAACCCTGATTTGACATTCCCCAAGAGCCTTTAAATCAACCGCGGCTCTTAATGAACGTCCAACGAGGCGCTGAATTTCTTGCGTTCGACCCGACTGTTTTCCTTTTGCAGATTCCCTTGGCATTCTTCCATGCGTAGAACGCGGAAGCATCCCATATTCACCGGTGACCCATCCTTTTCCGGAACCTCTTAAAAATGGTGGCGCTTTTTCTTCTAATGTTGCGGTACATAAAACATGAGTGTCGCCAAATTTAATCAAACATGACCCTTCCGCATATTTTGAAAAACCAAGTTCCATTGAAAGTTCGCGCATTTGATCTGCACTACGGCCGGATGGGCGCATATTTAATCTCCATTACTAAAAAAGTTATCAAATGGTTTTACAGCCAATTGGATTTCATTTCCACTCAAATAACCCTATCCCTTTTTATTTCTGCGCAACCGTTGACCTCTGACACTTGCGCACCTACATTATCAGCATGAACAGATTAAACGAAAGATCACGCGAAATTTTTCGCCAAATTGTTGATGCTTATATTATGACGGGTGATCCCGTCGGCTCAGCCACGCTTTCACAAAAAATTCAAATGCCCTTATCCCCAGCCAGCATTCGTAATGTTATGGCTGATTTGGAAAATAGCGGACTTATTTATTCGCCTTATACATCGGCAGGCAGAATTCCAACCGAAATGGGTTTGCGCCTGTTTGTTGATGGTATGCTCGAAGTTGGTAATCTTACTCAAAAAGAACGCAATGATATCAAAATTCAATGCAAAAATACTGGCGAGAATTTAGAAAATATATTGGTCAAAGCCTCAAGCATGCTTTCTGGTCTATCACAATGCGCCAGTGTTGTTATGGCACCAAAGAAAGACACACCCTTAAAACATATAGAGTTTGTTCAAATCGCGCCGGGAAGAGCATTGGTCGTTATGGTAAGCGAAGGCGATGATGTTGAAAATCGGATTATTGATCTGCCGACAGGTATTACGCCATCAGCCCTAATACAAGCGGCAAACTATATCAATTCAAAACTGCTCGGCCACGATTTTGATCAGGCCAGTTTGTTGATTGAACGGGAAATAAATCAACACCAAGCAGAGCTTGATAAATTAACGCAGCAGATCTTCGCAGAAGGCCTGGCCGTTTGGTCCGGCACTAGAGACGATAATCAAAATAAAAGAGAATCACTCATTGTCAGTGGTCAGGCAAATTTACTCGAAGACCTCGAGGCGAAAGAAGATCTTGAGCGCATCCGACTATTATTTAGTGATCTAGAACGCAAAAAAGACCTGATAGAGCTATTAGGATTGGCAAAAAATGCCGAAGGTGTAAGAATTTTTATCGGTTCTGAAAATAATCTCTTTTCTCTTTCGGGTTCATCTGTTATCGCTGCACCTTATATGGATGAAAAAAATAATTTATTGGGCGTGATTGGCGTAATAGGGCCAACGAGACTTAATTACGCAAGGATCATACCCATGGTAGACTATACTGCAAAAACTATTGGAAAAATTATCTGATGACTGAAAACAAAAAAAACGAAGAAATGAACGAAGAAAACATTTCAGAAGAACAAGAATCTGAGCAAGCAGAAACGGAAGAAAATGCCGCTGAAGAAGAAGTAACGCCCCTAAGTGTTGCTGAAGCGGAAATTAATGATCTTCGTGATAAATTGCTCCGTGCAGTCGCGGAATCAGAAAATGTGCGTCGCCGCGCAGAAAAAGAAAAAACCGACGCCGCAAATTATGCTGTCACAACATTCGCCCGCGACATGCTTGCGGTAGGTGATAACCTTAGTCGCGCGCTTGAAGCATTACCAGATGATGCCGACCTACCTGATAATGTTAAAACGCTTATCGAAGGTGTAAAAATGACGGACCGCGAGCTTCATAATATTTTTGAACGTCACGGCATTAAAAAAATTGATCCTAAAGGGGAACAATTCGATCACAATCATCATCAGGCTATGTTTGAAGCCCCGACCGAAGATCCAAATGGCACCGTTATCCAAGTGATGCAAGTTGGCTATAAAATTAAAGAACGCCTACTTCGCCCCGCAATGGTAGGGGTTTCAAAAAGTGGCCCAGAAGAAACGACAAAAGTCGACACCACCGCATAAAAAGTCAAAGGATGGCTTTGTGCCATCCTTTTTTATTCTAAATTTTTATCTTTAAAATTTATAAGTGCTCGCAGACGTTTAAAACCATTTTTGTTTTTTAAAGAACGCTATTTGAGCAATAACAAGTACGATAAGGATGGCGCAAAAAACCCAAAAAGCATCAACATTATCAGCCCCCGGTATACCGCCAACGTTGATGCCGAGCAGTCCAGTTAAAAAACCAAGTGGTAAGAAAATAGCCGCAATCACCGATAAGACATACATATTTTTATTCAGCCGATCAGACAATATATTGGCGAGTTCATCTTTTACAATTTGCGCTCGTTCTCTAATTGCATCAAGGTCTTCAACATATCTAAGTATGCGATCATAGTTCTCCTGCAAATGACGTTTATATTCAGGTTTAATCCAATTTTGTTCTGATAAACGAAGCTGCCCAATTGCATCTTTTTGTGGAGCCATATATCGCCTTAAAATAATTGCCTTTTTCCTGATATCAATAATATTCTCACGCAATGTCATATCGGCACTATCTAAAATTTGTTCCTCAATATTATCCGTGCGGTCATCTAATTCACTTATGACTGGCTCCATTCTCTCAAAAAGTGATGTAATAAGCATTGTGATAAACCTACCGGCATCGATTGGGCCTTTGCCTTTTTTTATTTTCTCGCTTATTTCATAAACCGCTTTAAGTGACCTTCTTTCCACGCTTATTATTCTATGACTGTCTACCCATAGACGAATGGAAACCATATCTTCTGGGTTGGCATTTTCATTCAAATTTACACCACGAAGGATGATAAGCGCGCCATCATTGATTTCTGTAATCCTCGGTCTTGTCTCCTCTGCAATCAATGCAGACACTACAAAGGGGTCAAGATAAGAAAGTTCCTTTTCAAGCCATCCTTTTGTTTCAGGATTATTTACATCCAAATGCACCCACGCAAGCTCGTCTTGTGCGATCTTAAGACTGGCCTCTTTTATGTCGGAAATAACGTTACCACCGCCTTGGCCATTAAAATCATATGCATAGAGTATAGGGTTGCTCATTTAAGTTCACCAATATTTTTAACGTGTACATCTCGTTGTGGGAATGGGATTTCAATGTTATTAGCTTCGAATTTATCCCAAATAGAAAATAACACTTCGCTTTTTGGTTTTTTTCTACCTTCAATGATATTGTCTACCCAGAAATACAATGTGAACATGACGGCGCTATCACCATATTCTTCCAAGAAACAAACAGGTTGAACTTCTTTACTAGATTTCGGGTGCTCTTTTGCCGCTTCCAAAAGCAATTTATGTGCTTTTTTAATATCACTTTTATAAGAAACACCAACTTGGATATCAATTCGACCTAGGGTATTTGAATATGTCCAATTTGTCATACGGTGCGTGATAAAATCTTCGTTTGGGATCATAATTTCACGATTTTCGAAAGTTTCGATCATTGTGTATCTTGCTCCAGTGTGGCGTACAAATCCAGAAGTCCCATCTTCAAGTTCTATCAAGTCATCTTCAACTACTGTTTTCTCAAACAATAGTATAATACCACTAATGAAATTAGACGCGATTTTTTGCAAGCCAATCCCAACACCAATCCCAATCGCGCCACTAAATATTGCAAGCCCTGTTAGATCAATTTCCAACAAATCCATTGCAACAAGAAACGCTATAAAATAAATAAGAATTTGTAACGCTTTAATAATTAAAGCCCGGTTACTGACATTAACATTCTTTAATTTTTTAAGATGAGCCTCACCAAAATCCGAAACAATACTCGCGAGCCAAAATAATAATATTATGATTATCGACGCGCGAACAAGCATATAGGCCGAGAATTGCGTATCCCCGACTTTAAAGGACATTGCCTCTGAGTTCAAAAACTCCTGAATTGGGGTAAGATAACCTGAAAACCCTGAAGCGAAAAACCCAACAATTACAATTAATAAAAGTACTTTAGCAATCCATGCTTTTGGTTTTAACAGTGGTTTTAACATGGACTTTTTATTCCTGCTAGAAAGATTATTCTCTGAAATAATAAGACTATAGGAAGAAAAAAGCGATGTCAAAATTACTAATAAAATATCCTTTTATTTAAAAAACATATTCAATTTTCATCTGATGAAGATTCATATTTTCTAAGCCATAAACTAGCTTTTTTTAAAGCACTCGTTTTATCATCAGAACTGATGACCTCTTCCATGTCGAATTTATTGACTTCCCCCTCATCGGATCCCTTTTGCGCGGCAATATGAAACCACATATAGGCGGTTTCATAATCTTTCTTGACCCCTTTTCCTTCAAAATAGATAAACCCTAAATTATTTTGAGCCTTTGTGTTACCTTTTTGGGCGGCACTTAAATAAAGCTCTCTGGCCTTTGTGTAATCTTCATCTATACCATCACCATTCAAATAAAGGTCCGCCAGATTTGCAGTGCTTTTCACATGACCTTGCACGGCGGCCTTTTCAAACCAAAATGCCGCCATTTTTGTATCTTGAATTATGCCTCTTCCACTTAAATACATGGTTGCAAGATTATTCTGTGCTTTATTAAATCCTCGATCAGCCGCTAAAGCATAACACTTTGACGCTTCCCTAAGGTCTTTATCGACACCACTGCCATATTGATACATTTGTGCAATTAGAAACTGCGCTTGCAGGTGGCCTTCCTCTGCACTTAATAAATATTCTTTAAAAGCCGCTTTAGTATTACCTTCTGCCATATATCTTCTGGCGATGGCCATATCGGCATAACTTGATGCGATTGAAAAATAAACAATCACTGCATAAAATGATAAATGAAATTTCGACAAGTTCCCCTCCACTTTTTTTACGAAATATCACTCACACTTGCTTTAAATGGTGTCAATATTGTGACGACAAATTAAATTTTTCTGAGGATTAAAAATCTAAAGCTCTTAACTAAAATAATTCTTATATAAAAATTGCGAGAATCTTTTGACTACCAATAAATAATCTAATAATAATATTGAAAATAAAATATAAGGGTGCAACTGGAAACTAATTATTAATGCCGTGGGGGATAACCAAAGCACATATTATCACTTATTTACATACTCAATCTTAACATTAATTATGCGCGCACTTTTCAATCTTTAGCTAGTTTGAAATATGTTAATTTGTAGATTTATGACTTTAAAAACGATATCTAATTGAGGTTAACATGGGAAAATATAGAACGAACAATAAACATATTATATTTCTGTTATTTATGGTGACACTTGCCTTTATAGCAGGAACACCTCATGAAGTCTTCGCACATGGTGTTACCGCAGGTGATAAAGGTTACATTCAAGAAAGCTTCGGCTTTTTGCCAATACCATTTCTTTATCTTGGCGCCAAGCATATGATGACGGGATATGATCATCTATTATTCCTATTTGGTGTTATTTTCTTTTTATACCGCCTAAAAGATGTTGCAATTTATGTAACATTGTTTGCTGTCGGCCATGTTTTCACCCTTTTATCAGGTGTCTTAATGGAGATCAGCGTAAGTGCCTATATTATTGATGCCATCATTGGTTTTTCCGTTGTTTATAAAGCACTGGATAATATGGGAGCATTTCAGCGCTGGTTTAATGTTCAACCGAACACCAAAATAGCAACATTCATTTTTGGACTGTTTCACGGTTTTGGACTTGCTACAAAAATACTTGATTATGAATTACACCCAGACGGTCTGTTGCCAAATCTTGTTTTTTTCAACATAGGTGTTGAAATTGGCCAACTGTTAGCGCTTGCCGTTATTTTAATCGCGATTTCTTTTTGGCGGCGCTCCGGTAGTTTCTTCAAACACGCTTATCGTGCGAACGTGTTAATGATGATGCTTGGCTTCTTGCTTATGGGTTATCAAATTACCGGCTACTTCGTCGCATAACATCACCTCATTTTACTAAAAAGACTCTAAGGATAAAAAAATGCATAACTCAAATATACCAGAAGACAGAGAACTTCCCTCAGCACAGAAGTTGCTAAAGTCTACTATTATTGCATTAATTACAGCTATCGTACTTCTTATAACAGTGGTTATGCCCGCAGAATACTGTGTTGATCCAACTGGCGTGGGTAACATACTTGGTTTAAAACGTATGGGTGAAATTAAACAAGCCCTAGCGGCTGAATTGGCGGCTGATGAAGCGGCGCATGCTCACGGTCCTGATACACACACTCACGGTCCAGACACCCATACCCATGACGAAGAGGGCCACACTCACGGCCCGGATACACATACCCATGACGAAGAGGGTCATACTCACGGCCCGGATACTCACACCCATGATTAAAAAGTGCTCAGTTATATTCTAAAGCACATTCACATGAAAATATTATAGTAAGAGAGGATTATCTTAATTTTGTGGACGGGCGCGCACTTCCACTGTTTTTTCGATCGTGCCCGCTTTTTCAAACTGAAGTTTAAGATCAATCTTATCACCTGGAGCATATTTATTATCCGTTTCAAACATCATTATATGATAGCTACCAGGTTTTAGTTGAACTTCACCACCTGCTGGAATTTCAAGGCCGCCTTCCACTTGCGACATTCTCATAACACCATCGGTCATCGTATGGGTGTGAATTTCAACACGCGGCGAAATTGATGATGATGCCGCAATTAATGTATCTGCTTCTGAGCCGTTATTTTTAACATTAAAAAAAGCACCGCCGGGGCGACCAGCGATTAAAATAGGACGCGCCCATTCGCTAGAGACAACAATATCACTCTCCTGAGCCGAAGCAACAAACGGAATAACCATTAAAAACGATATGATTAGAAGCATTTTTTTCATTTTAAGTCTCACTATAAAGTTAAATTTTTCCTATATTTTATAACTAAATATCCCATAGTTTACAATCGTTTAAAAACATTCTCTTAAAAAATTAAAAAACTTGCAGAAAAACCCTTGCAGTCGAAAAAAATGGCCCTATATAAGCACCATGAGTGAAGCGCAAAGGCGCGATTAACATTTTTACAACAGATACTTTTCTGCGGGGCTTATTAAAGACCGCTAAAAAGTGATTTAAAAAACGAGGATAGTATGGCTAAAGTTATTGGCATAGATTTAGGAACAACCAATTCATGTGTCTCCATTATGGACGGCTCAAAACCGAAAGTGATTGAAAACGCAGAAGGCGGTCGCACGACCCCATCTATGGTTGCCTTTACAGAAGACGGTGAAAAACTTGTCGGCATGGCAGCAAAACGCCAAGCAGTGACAAACGCAGAAAACACATTATTCGCGATTAAGCGTTTGATCGGACGTTCATTTGATGATCCGGCCACCAAAAAAGACATAGAAATGGTGCCTTATAAGATCATCAAATCCGACAGCAACGACGCATGGATCGAAGCCCGCGGCGAAAAAATGAGCCCAAGTCAGGTTTCTGCGCTGATCTTGCAAAAAATGAAAGAAACTGCAGAACAGTATTTAGGTGAAACCGTGACACAAGCGGTTATCACTGTTCCTGCTTATTTTAATGATGCACAACGTCAGGCAACAAAAGATGCCGGTAAAATTGCTGGACTTGAAGTTTTACGTATCATCAACGAGCCAACAGCAGCTGCGCTTGCTTATGGACTTGATAAGAACGATGGTAAAACAATTGCCGTTTATGACCTTGGTGGTGGTACATTTGACGTATCAATCCTTGAAATCGGTGATGGCGTATTTGAAGTAAAATCAACCAACGGTGATACTTTCCTTGGTGGTGAAGATTTTGACATGCGTCTTGTTGAATATCTTGCTGACGAATTTAAAAAAGAAAACGGCATTGATCTAACTAACGACAATATGGCGCTTCAACGTCTTAAAGAAGCGGCGGAAAAAGCCAAAATTGAACTTTCGTCAGCGACGCAAACAGAGATCAACCTTCCGTTTATTACGGCAGACGCCTCTGGACCAAAGCATTTAACGCTAAAACTTACACGCGCTAAGCTTGAAGCACTTGTTGATGATCTTTTTAAGCGTACCGTTAAACCATGTGCTGCCGCTCTTAAAGACGCGGGCGTAACAGCCGCCGAAATTGATGAAGTGGTTCTTGTTGGTGGTATGACACGTATGCCTAAGGTTATTGAAACAGTAAAAGAGTTCTTTGGTAAAGATCCACACCAAGGTGTGAACCCGGATGAAGTTGTAGCCATGGGTGCTGCTATCCAGGCGGGTGTTCTTCAAGGCGACGTTAAAGATGTTCTCCTTCTTGATGTTACACCGCTTTCACTAGGTATTGAAACATTGGGTGGTGCGTTTACACGTCTTATTGACCGCAACACGACAATCCCAACGAAGAAATCACAAACATTCTCGACGGCAGAGGACAATCAATCTGCTGTGACAATTCGTGTTTTCCAAGGGGAGCGTGAAATGGCTGCCGATAACAAGCTACTTGGTCAATTTGATCTTGTTGGTATTCCGGCTGCCCCTCGTGGCGTTCCGCAAATCGAAGTGATCTTTGATATTGATGCGAACGGTATTGTGAATGTATCCGCGAAGGATAAAGGCACTGGTAAAGAACAAAACATCCGTATTCAAGCGTCTGGTGGCCTGAGCGATGATGATATCGAAGATATGATCAAACAAGCCGAAGCAAATGCGGAAGAAGATAAAAAACGCCGTGCTCTTGTTGATGCGAAAAACAAAGCTGAATCTCTTGCTCATACCGTTGAAGGTCAAGTGAAAGAACATGCTGATAAGTTAGAAGACGATGACAAAACAGCAATTGAAGATGCAATCAAAGCGGTAAATGAAGCAGCAGAAGGCGAAGATGTTGATGCAATTACAGCTGCAACAGAAGCGCTTGAGCAAGCCGCGATGAAGCTTGGTGAAGTGATCTATAAAGATCAAGCCGCCGGTGGTGATGATGCCGCCGCTGCCGATGCCGCAGCGAGCGAAGAAGAAAACGACGACGACATCGTTGATGCTGACTTTGAAGAAGTTGAAGACGAAAAGAAATAATCGAATTCGATTTTGAAAATGATAATAATTGCGCTGCATAATTAAAGTGGCGCAATTAATATAAAGGGTGGCGGGTACAAATGTCTAAAGAAGATTATTACGATACATTGGGTGTAGATCGAAGCGCAGATGCCGCTGGTCTAAAGTCCGCTTACCGTAAACTTGCCATGAAATATCACCCCGACAGAAACCCTGGGGACGCCGCAGCAGAAGCAAAATTCAAAGAAGTCAGCGAAGCTTATGACATTTTAAAAGATGATCAAAAGCGTGCAGCTTATGATCAATATGGACATAGTGCATTTGAAAATGGTGGCATGGGCGGCGGCGGTGGCGGTTTCCATGGTTTTGAATCAGCTGGTTTTTCCGATATTTTCGAAGATCTATTTGGCATGGGTGGCGGCAGAAGGCGTGATCCAAACGCCTCTAGCCGAGGTGCCGATTTACGCTATAATCTAACGATTACTCTTGAAGACGCTTTTGCCGGCAAAGCCGAAAAAATTGCTATACCAACAACCGTTTCATGCGACACTTGTGATGGAAGTGGCGCTGCTGACGGTACAAAGCCAAGCGCATGCACAACATGTAATGGTATTGGTAAAGTAAGAAGCCAACAAGGTTTCTTCATGGTTGAAAGAACCTGCCCAAAATGTCAGGGTAATGGTTTGGTGATTGAAGACCCCTGTGGCACTTGTCACGGAAGTGGTAAAAAGAAGAAAAATAAAACACTTGATGTTAAAATCCCAGCTGGTGTTGAAGAAGGCACCCGTATTCGCCTTAGCGGCGAAGGAAAAGCTGGTGAGCGCGGCGGACCAAGTGGCGATCTATATATATTCATTGATATTGAATACCATCCAATTTTCCAACGTGATGGATCCACTGTCTTTTGTGAAATGCCAATCCCAATGACGACCGCCACATTAGGTGGTGAAATTGAAGTACCGACCATCGGCGGTAAAAAAGCTAAAGTTAAAATTACAAAAGGCACACAAACCGGAAAACGTTTCAAAATCCATGGTAAAGGTATGCCTATTTTAAACAGTGGTGGTGGCGTAGGTGACATGGTCATTCAGGCAAATGTTGAAACGCCCGTGAATTTAAGCAAAAAACAGAAAGAATTGCTCCGCGCATTTGCCGAAGAGTGCGGTGATGATGTTAGTCCTGAATCATCAGGTTTTCTCAATAAAGCCAAAGAGTTATGGGAAGATTTAACAGAATAATTTTAACTC
>NZ_CBFIEP010000132.1:0-2537 GCF_965661635.1 Pseudemcibacter sp.
ATTTGACTATAAGCGCCTACCTGAACATAAATATCATCACCGACTTCTGGAGCGGCAGGTCCAGGGTTTAAAGATGCGATTTGCGTTGGTGTAGTCACCGTTTGCGGAGGATTTAAAACTTCCAGTGTTTCAACCGCCACATTACCTACTTCCTGCTTTTCCAAAGCCGGCGGCATTTCAGACATTGCCACTTGGGCGGGTGCATTTGGCCCTGAGACGGCCTCCACCCTCACACGAGTTGTACCGCGTTTTTCGAAACCTAATAATTGAGCCCCTCTTCGTGAAACATCAATCAGTCGATTTCCGACAAAAGGTCCGCGGTCATTGACACGTAAAATTAATGACCGCTTATTTTCCAAATTCGTTACACGTACGTAGCTCGGCATCGGCAATGTGGTGTGAGCCGCTGTCAGCGCATTCATATCGAAAATCTCACCATTCGCTGTTTGTTTTTTGTGAAAATCAGGTCCATACCATGATGCAATACCAACTTGGTTATAAGTGGGATCAATTTTGGGCGTATACCACTTTCCCGCAATTTGATATGGATTTCCAACTTTCACCCCTGGTGGAGCCTCAGGCGCAGATGTTTGAGTTGGCGGTGGCGTTGTCGCACAAGCACTTAATATGGCCATTAAACCCAATAAAAGCGTAATTTTATAAAAATTCATCTTCATCAGAACCTATTTCAATTCATCTGACAATAAGCTTACACCTAAAGCATATAGATTAGAGCAATTATAAGTCAGAATTGAACGAAAATTTTGATATGTCAGATATGCTGGCCCTTCTATTCCCATCGGCATTAAAAGTGTGGCCTCAATATTCGTATTCGTAACTTTAGGAAGATCGCTACCATCAAGGTTACGAACACCCATTTCCTGCCATTCATCTAATGAGTATTTTTTACTATGGTCTTTTAAAGCACGCTTACATGATCTTGGCGGGTTTGGTTCATGGGTTAAAACAACTAGAGCCTGTCTTTCTCCAATATCATCTGGCAATTTTACTTCGCGTCCCCATGTTTGATCAGGACGCCAACCGTGAACACTTAAATAATTACCGATAGATCCGAAAACATCTGCTTCGTTTGTCCAAATGTCTTTTCTGCCGTCACCATCCATATCATAAGCATACGCAAAAAAGCTGGTCGGCATAAATTGGCCTTGCCCCATAGCACCGGCCCATGAACCGATCATTTTATCGGGTGCAATATGACCTTCTTCAAGGATCGTTAATGCCTTTAATAACTCTTTTCTAAAAAAGGCGCTGCGGCGCATATCATAGGCTAATGTCATTAATGACCGAACGATATTAAAATTACCCGTGTAGGTACCGTAATTGGTTTCCATTCCCCAAATCGCAGCAATGAAGCGTTTTTGAACGGCGATATCTCTGGCCGACGGATTTAAAACTTCTGCAAATTCGGCCATCTTACTGCGACCATTTTTTATGCGAAGCGGGCTAACACGACGTTCCAAATACTGTTCTGCGGTTTGCGTAAACTCAGGTTGACGTCGATCTAGCTCAACCACTTTTTCATTGGGTGTTAGGTCTTTAAAGGCTGCATCTAAAATTTGATCAGAAATTCCTTCTGTTCTTGCTTCCGCCTTAAATTCCTCTAACCATGCATCGAAAGGAACTGGATTATCAGGTACCTGACGCTGTGCATGCGCCACAAAAAAAGTGAAGGAAAGGATAGTGGAAATAAATGAAAGAAAAATAGCTCTGATCAATGATCTGCCCTTATATTTTTGTATTAATATTATGATATTTTTTATTACCATATATATAGTTTATAAATCATGGCGTTTCAAAGGCAAATACGATTTTTAATGAAAAAAATTAATATTATGAAAAAAGAACAATCTGCTCTTGACCTTAAGGCAGTGATCCGTTAAATCCTCATGCACGCACATCGCGATACATCTTATGGAGAGGTGGCAGAGCGGTTGAATGCACTAGTCTTGAAAACTAGCAAGGGTGCAAGCCCTTCGTGGGTTCGAATCCCACCCTCTCCGCCACTATCCTTTGATAGTAAAAGACTTTTTATCAATTTTTCATTTCACCCACAATTTAGCCCACAAACTATACGTCGTATAATAGATTTTTCTTGCATTGTTTTTAATGAAAGAGGATTAATGTATATATTATCACTTCGATGCTATGCTGTAATAGCTCAACTGGATAGAGCACCTTTCTCATAAAAAGTTTGTTGTGGGTTTGAGTCCCACCCACCCTTTATCTGAGCAACTAGTATGTAAAATCATAAGTATTTAGCTCATGAGTGCCAATAAAACATTGAAGTAATATTTATAGGAACATTTTCCTTACGTCATTTCGATGAGATAAAAACCTCTCTTATGCAAATACTTTAAATGGTTTTATAGACCTTGACGGGGAACACTGATATTAATGCGACGGATTAGAACTAACGGCGTGAGATTGTAAGGATTAAAAAGGAGCAGAAGGGATGAAATAACTTTAAACTTTACAAATATATCTTGACATATCTATACAAACTAGAATTGCACTGA
>NZ_CBFIEP010000133.1:0-3058 GCF_965661635.1 Pseudemcibacter sp.
TAATATAAGGGATGGAATGTATGAAGATGACAGCGAGTTGCAAATTATAGAATTGGATGAAAGCTATGATTTGATTATTGTTGGTGCAGGGATGGCTGGACTGGGGGCAGCATACGAATTTAGTAAAACGGCAAAAAAAGAAAACAAATGCTTGATGATCGAAAATCATCCCATATTTGGAGGTGAGTCAAAAAGAAATGAATTTTTGGTTGATGATCATTTATTAATCGGGCCACAAGGTGCCAATGGGTTTTCCGCACCATCAAATAAAGATGCTCTAAAATATCCAAGTGTCACATCCGATGTAAAATATATGGTAGAATTAGGAATTTCCACAGATTTTACTTATGCAAAACTTGAAAATTCTGAAAAAGATATCCGCCTAGCACATGACAGTTACGGCTTTCAATATTGGCAGGAAGATATAACTTCAGTTGGATATTATTTAGGCAAAGATGAAAACGACAAATCGAAATGGTCCTTTGATCCCATAAACCATGAATATAGTGATATGGATGGTACATTGCAGGAAAAGCGGGATCTTTCTAACTGGCGAACCTTTAATTTTGAAACTCCTGATCAGCCAGATTTTGATATTTGGCTAGATAAAGTTACTTATAAACAATATGTAGAGGATTATCTTGGCTTTAGTCCCTATGTTACCCGTCATGCAGATGTTATCCTAGCAGGTTCCGTAGGGTTGGGTAGTGATGCATTGTCAGCAAACTGTGCCAGAAGGCTTGGTATGCCAATTAAAGGTGGAAACACAGTGCAAGAAAGTACAAGCGGTCCAAGCAATTGGACGCGGCACTCTTTCCCTGGCGGCAATGATGGTTTTTCCAGACATTTTATAAAAAAGATCATCCCCAACGGCATAAAGGGTGACTATAATTTCAATGATATAATGAATGGTAAGGTAAACTTTTCTGAATTGGATAATCCAAACAACAAAATACGTATGCGCCTTCGAGCAACGGTGGTCAAAGTTGAACATGATAATGACACTGTTGAAAATTCAAAATGCGTATATGTTACTTATTCCCAAGGGAATAAAATATACCGTTTAAAGGCTAAAAAACTTGTTATGGCCACAGGTGCTTGGGTGAACAAGCATGTTGTTCGTGATTTACCAGAGGATATTTACGAAGCATATTCAAATTTTAATCATGTGCCGTTTTTGATTGCTAATGTAGCAGTAAACAATTGGAATTTTATGGAAAAGCTTGGTATCAGTAGCAGTGTATGGCGCGATGGTATTTTTGGCAATTCCTGCAATATACGACTACCGATGACAGTTGGAAACTACAAGCCTGTTATAGATCCGGATAAGCCAGCTATTGTAACATTTTATGTTCCATTTTATTACCCTGGCCTAAACTTGGTTGAACAGGGAATACGAGGTCGTGCTGAACTTTTTTCTACAAGCTACGCTGAATATGAAGAAAAGATATGTTCACAAATGACAGAGTTGTTTGGTGAAACTGGATTTGACCCAGATAAAGACATTGAAGGTATTATTTTAAATCGCTGGGGACATGCATATGTAACTCCACAACCAGGATTTTTCTTTGGTATTGGTGGCGATCCTGCGCCAAGTGATTTGATTAGAAAGGGTTTTGGTCGTATTGCCTTTGCTCATTCAGAATTACAGGGAATGCAACATTGGGGGCCTGCTGCTGATGAAGGTAAACGGGCTGTTCAACAACTTATTTAAAATCCCTTATATATACAGGTCGCACTTAATACTTGTATTATAAAAATTCTATTTCGTTTTTAGTACCTAAAAAATATTGAAATATTTATTTAAAGGATTAATATGTAAATTCTTTATGATAGGAAGAAAAAAATGCTTAAATCTCTAATAGGACTTATCCATTATCTCTGGAAATTTGTGTTTGATCACGAAGTTAGTCCACTTCGAAATATTCCTGATGTTGCAGTAAGACACTATATTTTACAAATATTAGGTTTTATGTGGGCAATTAGTTTTTCTTTAGCAATAGGCAGTTATACCTTTATGGCTATCAATATTATAGGACATACTGTTTTAATAGCGGCTGCAGCAATTACTGTAACAACTTGGACTGTTGCTACAAAAAAACCTGATGTTTTTCTGAAGAAATCAAAAAAAATTGATAACGATATTGAATGATAGATAAAATTTGGTTCAAAAAATCTAAAAAATACCATAAATCATAGATATTTTTTTCTGAATAGTTCAATAATCACGCGTCATCACCATGATCGTGTTACACTTCATTACCTAATGCATTAATGATAGTAATTTTTCTTAACTCTTGATCCTCATATGGTTTCTAAAACTTTAATTTATTCTTGACCAGGTTAAGAATATCCTTAGTGTGTGGAAAAATTATTCTCTCCATAACCTTTTATGAACTAAAGTGGAACTCTTTCTTATTAGAAGGTTTCAACACGTTTATTAATTTATTAAGTACTTCGTCATTCATTGAAATGCCCTATGTCTCTCCTAGCAATCGACCGAAGAGTATATTCACATCTAAATATCTCAATAGAGGGTAAAACTGAACTATGTCTTTCGCATCTTTACTTCTATTAGCAGATTTACTTACAGCAATATGACTGTCAGAATTAGGCAAGTCATTTGCTAGTAGTACTCTTCTTACAGTTTTTTATAAATGAGCTCCAGAAATGTGAATTTATTTTTAAGGAACCAAATGATCATTATCTAGATAGATTGGGTCTGTGTAAGTTTTACTAATGAATTGATCTGTATACTTGCTAATGATAAGTGAAAATTCTACATTTAGTGAAGTTTCCCCGCTAGAGGCACCTTTGGTTCATCAAAATCTATCGCGGTGACGCGCTTATCATAGAAATTGTTACCTTAGAGGAATTAAGGTTGAACACCATAAATTTATCTAAATTACAATGTCTTATAATAAAAGTAACGGCCATTCAGGGTTAACTTTTAAAGGAAATCTTTTGATTATTTTCCTAACAGTTATAAACTAAACTTTCGATTTTGGGGTGTGATCCGAAACCTCATTCCCGCAACACTGCGAGATTTTAAAACAAA
>NZ_CBFIEP010000134.1:0-4828 GCF_965661635.1 Pseudemcibacter sp.
ACTCCGTACGAAGTCATTTTCTTTGTAATGATTTTACTGAAGAAATAGGGATAAATTCATCCTCAGTTCCATGCAAAATTAGAGTAGGGGGTGTTGCTTCGTTTAAGTTATTAAGGGGATTGATTTCTTTACTACGGTTTATTATGGGTTGATAAGTTGGAAGTTTGGGGGCAATTTCAAATTGAGGATTAAATAATACAAGACTGCTTGGACGTGTATTAATTTTTAAGTCATCATCATCATGATTAAAATCATTACCTGCTGCCAAGAGTATAGAGATTAGACCACCAGCTGAACCACCACTTGCTGTTATCATATTTGGATTAATGCCTAATTCTTTAACTTGTGATTTAATCCATCGCATACTGGAGTTAGCATCCTTTAAACTATCGATTATATTTGAACCATGTTCGCTGGTTATGCGGTATTCAACACAAATGGCAACGATGCCACGTGATGCGAAATAAGCACTTTGAGGATAGAATTGTTTTGGCGACCCTTAAATAAACCCTCCACTAAAGAAAAATACAATTGCAGGTTTTTTATTATCAATAGTATGGTCAGGAGGATTAAAAATATGAAGTGACAATGATGTTTCATCTACAGTTTTATAGACGGTAATTTTACTCGGAGTAATATCCGTTATCGCTTCTTGTGCAGTTGCATTTAAAACAGTCAAAAGAATAATAAATATAATTACTAAATGTTTTTTCATTTTTTGCCCCAAGGTTTATAACAATTATAGCAATTCAAAGGGGAGTGGTCAAAACAGGTATTCATTCATTCTTATTACAAGTAAAAAAATTAACCCCAATAATTGAATGGTATTAAAATTAGATATATTATTAAGCATTAGCTTAATTAGACTTTATTATATTCATTCATTTAAAAGAATGTATATAATAAAGGTATTAGAATAATTACTATTAAGGTACCTACTATTAGGTTAAGACCAGTTATTAAAGCCTTTTTCTCATCTTCAGTTTTATTTTTGTCAGTTCCAATATTTTTTTTGTCCTTATTAGTTGATTGAATTATCTGTTCAGATTTTTTTTCCTATGAACATAAAATTCATAAGCGATAATGCCCATAAAGGAACGCATTAAACTAGATAGAACTAATATAAAATAGAAAATCTTTATAACAATTTCGTAAGCAGGCCACTGATAATTATAGGAAATATATACTAGAGATATTACTAACCCTGACAAAGTGAAATTTAAAAACTTTGGTACTTTGACAAAGGATAAGATAAAGGCAGTAATCATTGAAAGTAAGAATGAATAAGCTAGTCCCATTTTATAGTACCTAAAATTTAAACTCTAAAAATTAACCCGTAAATGCGTGTAGAGGAAATCGGCGTTGCTGTTTGTACCGACCGGATTTGTGGCATCGATGAAGTTGCCGCCCCAGAACCTTGAATAACCCACTAGGATTTCTGCGCGTTGTAGAATTCTATATTTTGCAGTGATGTCAAATTCCATACCGAGGTCAGTACCTGCTGCACCTGTTGGGTCCTGTCTGACATTGACACGGCTCGCGTTAAAGAATGCACCGCGGGCTTCTGCTAAGTTAAATTTATGAAGCTGCGTATCAATGGAAAGTTTCTTTGTCGGGTTTACCGTTGCGCGAACGCGAATTGATTTCAAGTTTTGACGCGCGGTAAAATCAATCAATCCCATCCAAGCATGTGCCGCCGGGAACAATTGAAAATAGGTGTCGTTAACACCGTCTGTCGGGTCACCGTCACCACTATGATAATCATAATGTGCCCAAATCGTCGGTTTCCACGTAACGTCCTTAAATTGATGGCCGATACCAACCACAAAGAATTCAGCATTAATATCGCCCGTACCAAAATCGCCGCGTTGAATGGCGCCTTCTGCTTCGAGCATGATGTCTTGAACGCTCCCTTTATAGCGGGCACCGATGGTGTAAATTTTATATGTGGTGCGAAGCGGGTCATCCTGATTTAAACGGTATACATATGTTTCAATATCTTGGTCGGATGCCGTATATTGTATGGATGCACCGTCAAAATCCTGATTATCATTGGTCGGGTCGGCTTGGTCCGCTAATACCCGACGTGGATTAACCGAGAATACATTTAAAGTCAAATTATCCCGGCTAATGGCCGCGCGAACACCATCAAAGGCGCGCTTTACGTTAACCCAGTTATTAACCGCAATTTGGCGACGCTGCCCGAATGTCATTTCCTGACGTCCGGCACGGACAAAGATTTTTGTGCCCTCAACATCAAAATTTAAATCGACAAACCCATTTAAAAGGTCATGTCTATTCACATCACTGCCCACGGGGGGGAGGTCCTCATCAAAAATGGACGCATCAAGAAATTTACCGTAAAAACGGATGTTTTTATTAATTTCAAGATTGGCGTATGCTTGAAACCGACTTAGGAAATAAGAGTTATCGCCGCCAATGCGTCTGCGGGCGCCGTTATTTTCATTATGATAACGCAGGCGATATTCACCACCCAAATCGAGCTTTATATCATTGCCAAGGTCAATTCTTTTTAAACTATCACCGGCCTTAGTGAGAAAATTATCCTGATTGTCCGTATAGCAATCTTGGTCAAGGTAACTAAAATCATTATCAAACGATGTCATTTTATAAGGGTTAGCCGGTCTAACACATTCGGTTTCCTGATTATTTCCTTGCGCGCTTGCATTAAACGTTGCGGAAACTCCCCCAATTAAAATAACGGTAGAAGCAATTATTTTTTTCATAGTACCTACATTCAGTGATGTTATTTGTTTGATAATGTTATGATATAGCAATTAATTATTACTATTTCAAAGTTTTTAGGAATATCTCAAAGATACCTTAAAAATACATTAATAGATTAATGATTTTATGAGCTGTGTATTTTTGAGGTAAATAAAATAATTATAAACTTAAGGGCAAATAAACCGTAATGTTTTGATACGTCGTAATTTGAATTTCGGTGATTTATAAATGTTTTTTTATTGATAGAGATCAAGGGATATTTGTTGGTTAAATGTTAAAATAATAGCCAATCTCAACAAAAACTTGAAATGATAGGAGAGCAATATGTTTAATAATCCTTCCTTGGTTACGCGTATCGCAATAGGCAAATCAGTTGGGCTTTTTATAGGTATTATTGGGTTTATAATATTACCCATGTTTTGGCCGGAAGTGCCGACAATGACTAAGTGGGGGTTCATGCTTTGGTATACAACCATGGGCGCATTTATTGGTGTGTTTGGTGTTTTTACTTGGCACCCAATCTTAAAATCACCAATGCCATGGTGGTTTCGCGCTCCTTGGATAGGCGCGTGGATGAATTTTATTCTTACATTATTTATATATAATGACCTTCAAATCATGATGTCGAATGTTTTTGCAACAAATAGTATTTTTAGTTCTCCGTTCTGGCTAACCGCTGAAGGCGCGATTGTTGGACTTATTATGGGTTATTTAGCACTCTTATAATTTGCCATCAAACTGCGTAGTGAATTGTTTTCAATAATGAGTGATCTTCCTGTTTGTTCAATTTCGTCAATTGTGGTGAGTGGTGCAATAAAATTTGCAATTACGTGTGATCGTATCATTGCGTTACACTGTAGTTCAGTAAAAGGTTCAAATGAGCTGTTCTCACGGTATATTACAAGAATTTGCTCCAGTGTTTCGTTGACAAGGTTTATCTGTTCGATACTACTTATGGCGTACGGCTCTGCCTCTTCAATTTCACCGTGTAGTTGATATAAATAAAATTGTTCAAGTTCCCTTTCAGCACGCGCTTCGTACCAAGCTTGTACCTGAAGGCCTAAGAAGATACCAACGATCACCACTATAACATCTAGACCGACGGCAAACCAGTTCTGCTCTTTTACGTGTTGCATAAACCTGCGCAGGATCATGGTGACACCTCCTTATGAATGATTGCCAATTCTTTGTCTAATGCGTGGTGTAGGTCTACCAGGCTTTTGAATTGATTAGTGATAACACTATTATATGTACTATAACGAGCCGCATTGGCGACGAGGCTGTTCTTATAGTCGATTGTTTTGTCAGGTGTTGGAATTTTACAATGATTGCCCACTGCGGCATCGAGTTCATAACCACTGCTAATCGTTGTAAAGGTGTTTACATCAATAAATTCCGGAAACTTGGCAGCAAGATTGACTGCGTCTCCTCTTAACCCTGCAATAAATGTATTACTAAAGTTTTGGCTACTTTTAAGAACAGCCATCAATCGACGAATAGATGGGTTTTCAATAATTTGCGATCGCCCAGTTGATTCCAGCTCATCAATAGTGGTTACTGTTGATATAAAATTGGTGTGGATGTGCGAAACTATTATGGCATTGCATTGTATGTTACTGATTTCTAAAACTGTTCATTTTGATTGTATTGTTCACGAAGGCTTGCCAACACTTCAACCCGTCCGTTGATGTTAGGGAAATAATTTTTAAATTTTGTTTCAATCTGCTCAACTTCATCATGAAGGAGAGCCAGGTAAAAAGATTCCTGCCTACGGTCTTCCAATGCCTCGTAACAAGTCTGCACCTGAAGGCCGAGAAATATGCCAACAATTACAATAAGCACTTCGACCAAAACTTGGAACCAGTCCTGTCGCCGAATAGCGGATACGAGTTTTTGTATAATCAATATACCCTCCCCTGTGTTTTATGTAACTTACATTAGATATATTGATTGGTCAAAAATCCAACGCGCGAATGACCGCTTTGGGTCGAAAGTGGTCATTCGACCGAAATAATAACGTTGAATAATAAAGTTGCTTTAATATTTTGGGGGTTAATGTTTTTAAGATTGCATCATTTAC
>NZ_CBFIEP010000135.1:0-65545 GCF_965661635.1 Pseudemcibacter sp.
AATAAAGGTTTTGATTAATGCCTTCTATCCGACATAGCTCGGCTATGCTATGTTCACCGCGCAAGCCTTCAAGTACAATACGTATCTTTTCTTCTGAACCATAGCTCTTACGGGTTGCACGGCGTATATCTTTAACCGTCTCCTCCGCGCTTCCAGTTCTATTTGATTTGTTAGAGTGTTTACGTGTCATCTTCGTTCCTTCGTCATTACGATGAAACAAAAACAATCTCTTATGCAATACCCTTAATTAGTCCAACTTGGTCTGACGGGATACAGAAGTACCAATGGTTCTGTGCTTTGCTTCGATATGATTAATAACAATATCCGCATGATCTTCACCGTCCGGTACGACATCAATATTAACCCCTGAAAAAAGATTACTTTCAATAATACGATTTCTTAACTGATCAACATGTCTTTGCTCATAATAACTGTCCTTCGGCCAAATTATAAACTTCCTGAGGTATTCCTCTTTAACGGAACTAAGCCCTTCAAATTTAACATTGCCCATTCGGCGGCGGGTTCCGGGATCAGCGGAAAATGTGACATTTAAGACCTGCTCTCTATGATCAACTATAATATCGCTATCAACTTCGCCCGCAAAGGAGAAGCCATATTTAGGTAAGCTATTTGCAATATTTCTTTCCGAAATGATAACCGGAACCGCACGGGCAGTCTCACCTTCATTAATAATAAGCGCATCATTAATATTTCTTGATATTTCGTCATCAACACTGTTTCCGGTAAAGATAACTTCGATTTTACCATAGGAATAAACCGGCCCCGGCTTTACCTGAAAGGAAATAGAAAAATGATTATCATTTCGCATAAACTGCGGCTCAACTAAGCCATTATAATACCCTTCAGCACGTAGAATTTTTTCAAGAATTTCAACATCAGCATTAATATTACTTCTTAAATTAGCCACTGATACAAATGGGGCACCACTTCTATTTTTTAAAATCGATGCTTCTTCAAATGTTGATGAATTCTCATTAAATTCGGCATTTTCAATTCCTAAAATATTTATGTCATATGAAATTTCGTCCGCGGCATGGCTTAACGAAAAACTGCAAACCATAAAGACCAACAAACAAATAGCAGAAAATTGACGCAGCACGAGATATCCCCGCATCTTTTTCTTCGCTATTTGAAGACAATTATTTAAATGTAAATTATTGAACACAATAAATGGCCGTTGTTGTCATTAAGAACAGATTTGCACTTTCTTAACATTCTTTTTGAAAATTAAAAAACAATATATCAATCAATATATCAGAATTGTGGAATTTATGAGATGGGAATAGAAATCTATCAACAACCAAATTAGGCGCTTGCATCATGATTGCTTAGTCGCTTATTATCAACACATATATTAATGAATGATTTAAACTTTAAAGGGTCTTTTGTGAAATCTATTACCACGTCGAAAATAACACAGAATAGTTTTTCTGAATTTGGTAATATTATTGATACGTCAAACCCCACGGGCGAAGGGTTTTCAGTAAACGAAGGACGCGGAAAACGTTTTAATTACCCTAATATTTTTGATCATAAGAATGGTATGAATGATCCGGAGATTTCAATCTATCAAATTAAACCAAGCACATTACCCGTTGAAATCGCGATACTCGAACAACATCCGGATACAAGTCAACTTTTCTTGCCAATCACAGGTGGCGATTATTTGGTTGTTGTTGCACCAACAAATTCTGATGGATTACCTGACATTTCAAATATAAAGGCCTTTATAGCACCGCCTGATATTGGCATATCATATCATCAAGGGATCTGGCATTTACCGATGATGTCTCTTGAAAAGGCTGGCTCTTTTGCCATGCTGATGTGGGAAAGCGGCACAAACAATGATTGCATTATTCATCATTTAGTTGAAAAAATAACAATATTATAAATTGACCAGTGGGAGGAATAACATGACACAATTTGATACTATCATTCGAGGTGGAACAGTCGTAACTGCATCCGATACAATTCTATGTGATGTTGGTATCAAGGGTGAAAAAATTATCGCCCTTGGTGAAAATTTAACGGATGATAATGCAAACATTATTAATGCAGAAGGCTTGCTTGTTATGCCGGGCGGTGTCGATAGCCATGTTCATATTGACCAAGCGTCTGGTCCTGGTGTTGTTATGGCCGATGATTTTGATACAGGCACCCTTTCCGCCATGTGCGGCGGCAATACAACTGTTATTCCTTTTGCCCTTCAAGAAAAAGGGCAAACATTACGCCACGCGGTTGAGGACTATCATAAAAAAGCAGAAGGCAAGAGCTGGATTGATCATAGTTTTCACATTATCATTAGCGATCCAACACCAAGCGCATTAGGGCAAGAACTCCCTGCGCTCGTTGAAGACGGTTATACGTCATTCAAAGTATATATGACATACGAAGGGTTACATTTAAATGACCGTGAAATCATTGATTTATTAGAATCATCAAAACGTCATGGTGCCTTCATTATGGTTCATGCTGAAGGATATGATACCCTAAGGTATATGATTGAAAAATTAGAAGGAGAAGGACGCACCGAACCTGTCGGCCATGCCCTTTCCCGGCCACAAGTCGTTGAGCGCGAAGCTACCCATAGGGCAATTTCCTTGGCTGAGTTTATTGATGTTCCAATGCTACTGGTTCACGTATCCGGACGTGAGCCGATGGAACAAATCCGCTGGGCACAGCAACGTGGTCTTAAAATCTTTGCTGAAACATGTCCACAGTATCTGCTGCTTACCAAAGATGATCTTATGAAAGACGGCATGGATGGCGCGAAATATATCTGTTCGCCACCACCGCGTGACCCGGACAGCCAAGAAGCCTGCTGGGAAGGATTACAGCAAGGCGTCTTTAAAATTTTCTCCTCAGACCATTGCCCGTTCTTAATGGAAGGAACCAGTGGTAAACTTCGTGAAGGTAACAAAACCAAATTTAGCCGCGTGGCAAATGGCGTGCCGGGTATTGAAACACGCTTACCGATTTTATTCTCTGAAGGGGTTAAAAAAGGGCGTATTGATTTAAATGAATTCGTTGCTCTTGGCGCCACCAACCATGCTAAGATGTACGGCCTTTATCCCGAGAAGGGCACCATAGCCGTTGGCTCTGATGCAGATATCGCCATCTGGGATGCGGATAAAAAAGTGACCGTAACCCAAGACATTTTGCACTCAAGCTGCGATTATACCCCTTATGAAGGGCTGGAAGTCACCGGTTGGCCAGTGACTGTCCTTAGCCGCGGAAAAGTTGTAATGGAAAATGGTGAAGTTACTGGCAAAAGCGGCCATGGCCGTTACCTAAAACGCAAAAAATCACCGCACGCCGCGACTGGTTAAAGGTACTGCCAATTAATAAAAGATGATGACTTAAGGTTTAACTTTTCCGCTCAATTGTTCTGCATAACTTGCTAAAAAATCTATTTTTAACGGTTTTTTGTGGGCGCTTCCATACACATTATATTGGATGTTTTTCCTATCGTGGATTTCACTGTGGGGCATATTAACCGCAACAAATTCCGGATGGCTCACACGCGACTTGCCTAAGAAAAAGAAACTGCGTACGCCAATATTCTAAGGTATTCCAAATATAGTGACGCGACGGTTGAAAAGAGCATAGACTGTCATTTTTCTATTCTAGTAAGAAAATCAAACTAAAAAAGCAGGCCCGCTCAATGAACAGGCCTGCTTTTTACGTTTATTATTTTTTAGCCTCTTAAGTTTTCACCGAAGAATTCAAGTGTTCTATCCCATGCGAGATTGGCCATTTTTTCATCAAAACGGCCCGTGCTATCATTATGAAAACCATGACGTGTGCCTTCATAAATATGCATTTTATATGGGGCATCGTTTGATTTTAATACTTCTTCATAGGGCTCCCATGTGGCATTTACACGGTCATCAAGTTGCGCCAGTTGAACCATAACGGGACCTTTAACATTTCCGACAATATTATTGCCAGCTGGTGTGCCGTAAAATGGCACTGCCGCATCCATCACATCGGGAATGGCCGCCGCAAGATAGTTACTGATATAACCACCGAAGCAGAAACCTACCACACCGATTTTACCGCTTGAGAGCGCATGTGCTTTAAGAAATTTTGCAGCGGCAACGAAATCTTGTTCAATTTTACTACGGTCCAAGCTGCTTTGCATTGAACGACCCTCGTCATCATTGCCAGGATATCCACCAAGCGGATGAAGCGCATCAGGTGCAAAGGCTACGTAGCCAGCTTTCGCCAAGCGGCGAGCGACATCCTTAACATATGGATTAAGACCACGATTTTCATGGACCACAAGAACAGTTGGCGCTGTTCCCCCTTCAGCAAGTGAACTTGGTTGCACCAGATAGCCGCGCCCTTCGCCGTGCCCGTCCGGTGACGCAAAAGTCGCGTATGTTGCTTTAATATCTTCGTCATTAAAAGAGACTTGTTCAGCGGCCGCATAATTCGGGATAAGAGCCCCCGTTAACATTGCCATCGTGATACCACCAACGGCCAACGTCCCTAAACGGTCCATAAATTCACGACGACCCATCATGCCATGTGCATAAGCGTCATACCAATCAAATGCCTCTTCTGGAATTCTAAATTGAGTATTCTTTGTCATTTCTTACCCTTTCAATTGTTAATCATGTTTGAAAAGAGATTAACGAAAAAAAGATAAAAAGCAAATTCAACTAAATGTGATTATAAAAAGAAAGAAATTATTCGGTAAAACTATCTACGAAACTTAAGATAGACTGCATACGAATAATATCATTTAAATCATCATGGGATGCCCCTTGACGCAGGGCCTCTTCTTGACTGTCTTGCCATTGATTAATGAAGTTTATTTTTTTCCTATCATCAGGATTCTTTGCAAAACTTAAGCTAACATGATCTTCAAATGTAATAGCGCCAGCCTTAAAAAGCTTTGAACTTAATACCGCTACTTCATCTGCGGTTGCATTTTTTAAATCAATGGTACCAGCCACATCCTGCCAAATCGGTGAAACATCAACTTTGACAAATATTTCGGGCTCTTGCTGATTATTGAGCGTTTCCCTAACAGTTTTATACACACGTGCTTTTTCAGGCGAAATTGATGGTTTCTCATCAACCTCATTCTGCTTGCTGCCTGAATGTATTATCTCGTTAATATTCATGTTATAAGCTCTTACGCCGATCATCATTATTTTCCTTGCACGTTTCGGTTTCACGATAACTTTGCAAAGACTATGCCAATCCCTCATTTTTTGGAAAGCCCTTATTTTCTACGAACAATTCACTAACATATTGTTAAAAAAGGACTTTTAATAAAATTTTAACCATATTTTAAGGCAATTATTGCTTTTCTAGTGACAATATTTGCCGAGTATTCCCTTTGGCTATTCTTGTGAATAACAAAAAAATGTGGCGAAATAGTGCTGAAATACCTTATTTTTCAAAGATAGAAATTATTTCCAGATGCGGGGAAAATAAGAACTGATCAACGGGTGTCACAGAGCCCATTTTAAACCCTGCTTGAGTTAAACTTTCCACATCGCGCGAAAAGGTGATCGGATTGCAAGAAATCATCACTAATTTCTTTAGATCAGATTGTAATATTTCAGCCATCTGGTGTTTTGCACCTGCACGCGGCGGATCAATTATCGCAACATCGTATTTGTTAAGCTCATGTGGAAGCAGTGGGCGTAAAAATAAATCACGTAGTTCAGTACTAACTTGTTTTATACCAGACATTTGATTGGCGCTGACTTTTAAAGCGGTTAGCATTTTTTCATTATTTTCGACAGCATGGACATTGGCAAATTTAGCTGCAGCAATAGAAAAAGTGCCACACCCAGAAAATAAATCGACCACCTTATGAGCGCCCGTTATAGCTTCAAGCATGGCTCTAATAAGGGCATCTTGTCCTTGTTTAGTCGCTTGAAGAAATGACCCTTCAGGGAAAAATACTTTATTGCCCTCAAATGTTACAAATGGTTTGCGGCGTTCCGCGAGTAATTCATAACGATTGTTTTTTGGTGAAGTGTCGAACCAACTGATCCGTGCAAGGTCATTTTTTTCTGCGAATTCTGCAAGATCCATCCGAAGGTTAAGATCAATATCACCCTTCCCTTTTAATATAAGATCAATACCGTTATCACCCATGGTGATGGAAACCGACATTTTTTCTTTCTTTTTCAATAATCCTGATATCAATTTTTTTGTCGGCGCTATTAACGCCTTAATTTCTTGCATAAGTATGGGACAGACAAAAATATCAATTAAATTATGACTTCCTTTTTCGGCGTACCCAAAAACAATTTGTCCGTCCCCTCGTCCAATGGCTTGAAATGTGGTTCGCCGGCGACTACCTAAAGGGCTAATGATCATGGGGGCGATATCAATATCTTTAAGACCTTGATTTTCAAGAGCCGTTCTAATCAGTCCTTCTTTCCATTCACAGTAATAGTCCCGCTCGATATGCTGTAAACTACAACCACCGCATTTTGTATAATGTGGGCAAAGCGCATCAATTCTGTGATTAGATTTATGATGGATATGACGAAGTCGTCCTTTAGATCCATTTATTTTAGCATCTATCACATCACCTGGTGCGGTATAGGGAATATAAATCACATTACCGTTTAATTCGGCTAATCCGTCACCGCGTCCACCAATTTCATCAATGGTTACTTTATGGCTCATACCGTGCTCCAATTAAAAATTCGATATTTCCTTCTGGTCCTTTTATTGGACTTTGGGTAATGCCGATTACGTTCCAACCATCCATCTCATCTCGTAACCAATTTTCAATTTTGTCACACACTTCTTTATGTAGCTCGGGTTCTCTAACGACACCGCCTTTGCCGACCTTTCCTTTACCAACTTCGAATTGCGGTTTTATGAGTGCAATTAAAACACAGTCCTCTTGCGCGCGTTTCATTGGGGAGGGTAAAACAGTTTGAAGTCCAATAAAACTGGCATCACAAACGATCAAATTTACTTTTTCTGGAATTTCCGCGTCCGTTAAATAACGCGCATTGGTTTTTTCAAGCACGACCACACGTTCATCATTTCTGATTTTCCACGCAAGTTGGCCATGCCCGACATCTACGGCATAAACTTTTTTTGCCCCTTTCTCAAGACATACATCGGTAAAACCACCCGTTGACGCACCAACATCAATAACCGTCATATCAGTGACATCAATTTTGAACTCATCTATACCTTGGACGAGCTTAAGGCCACCACGACTAACCCAAGGGTGTTCTTTTCCACGTACTTCAAGATTGATGTCTTCTTTAACTTGTTGGCCTGGTTTCGCAATTTTTTGCTCACCAGTATAAACATTTCCCGCCATAATATAGGCTTGTGCCCGAGACCGGCTTTCCGCCAGACCCCGTTCAACAAGCAATTGATCAACGCGCTTTTTAGCCATTGACTTGTGAACTGGTTAAATCATTATGACCAAGGGCGTGAAGTGCTGTTCTAACGATATCCTCAGATGTTAAACCTGCCTGCTTATACATATCAGCAGGATTGCCTTGATCAATAAACACATCCGGCAACTTCATCGTGCGCACTTTAAGACCTGCTTCAAGCAGACCTTCATTTGATAAATAATCAAGTACATGACTTCCGAAACCACCAATTGAACCTTCTTCAATGGTAATTAAAACTTCATGCTCAAGCGCAAGTTTTCTTATCATTTCAAGATCAAGCGGTTTCGCAAAACGCGCGTCCGCAACAGTGCAGCTCAACCCCTTAGCATTAAATTCATCGGCAGCCTCTAATGCTTCTTCCAGACGAGTACCAAGTGATAGAATTGCAATTTGCGTACCTTCACGAACGATACGCCCTTTACCGATTTCAAGAACATCTCCTTGATCAGGTAGTGTAACGCCCATTCCTTCTCCGCGTGGATAACGGACGGCCGATGGTCCACTATTATGGGCCGCAGCCGTCGCAATCATATGCATTAGGTCTGCTTCATCAGCGGCCGCCATCACAACCATATTGGGCAGCGACGCCAAATATGTTACGTCGAATGATCCGGCATGTGTTGGGCCATCTGCGCCGACTAAGCCAGCACGATCAATGGCAAAACGAACCGGTAAATTTTGAACCGCTACATCATGAACCACTTGGTCATATGCGCGCTGCAAAAATGTCGAATAAATAGTTGCAAAAGGTTTATATCCTTCACAGGCTAATCCCGCAGAAAATGTAACCGCATGCTGTTCCGCTATTCCAACATCGAAACAACGATCTGGAAATTCTTCAGCAAATTTATCAAGTCCCGTACCAGATGGCATCGCTGCATTAATAGCAACAATTTTATCATCTTTTTTTGCTTCTGCGATTAGTGCTTTTGCAAATACACCCGTATAACTCGGCGCTTTAGCGGGTGATTTATTTTGCGTCCCCGTACTCACATCAAATGTTGATACACCGTGATATTTATCCGCAGCATTTTCAGCAAAACTATACCCTTTGCCTTTTTCCGTAACCACGTGAATTAAAATCGGCCCGCCACCAGCATCACGTACATTTTCAAGTACCGGCAAAAGATGTTCCATATTATGTCCATCAACCGGACCAACATAATAAAAACCCAATTCTTCAAATAACGTACCACCCGTGGCCATTCCGCGCGCATATTCTTCTGCTTTTCTTGCGGTGTTGCTGATTGGTTTAGGAAATTTTTTGACTATGTTTTTTGCGAAATCACGCAAATTTAAAAATGAACGCGATGATAATAATCTGGCAAGATAGGCACTCATTGCGCCAACAGGCGGCGCAATCGACATATCATTATCATTTAAGATAACAATCAACCTGCTTTTAAGTGCACCGGCATTATTCATCGCTTCATATGCCATTCCGGCGCTCATTGCACCATCGCCAATAACAGCAATAACATTTTCTGGCGCATTTTCATCTTTACCCGCGTTTAAATCACGGGCAACCGCCATCCCTAATCCTGCAGAAATTGAAGTCGAACTATGGCCCGCACCAAAAGCATCATATTCACTTTCTTTGCGTTTAGTAAATCCAGCAAGGCCACCGCCTTTTCGGATCGTGTGCATTTGATCGCGACGACCAGTTAGTATTTTATGAGGGTAACATTGATGTCCCACATCCCAAATAAGTTTATCTTTTGGCGTATTAAATACATAGTGAATGGCCGTTGTAAGCTCAACCACACCAAGACCAGCACCCAAATGACCGCCTGTTCGAGAAACATTATAAATCATGTCAGAACGAACTTCGTCAGCCAAATCTTTTAGTTGATCAGCCTCTAATTTTCGCACATCCTCTGGAAAATTAATTTCATCCAGTAATGGTGTATTTGGTTTATCACTCATATTTTATTCTTCACCTGACACTAATGCGCGCGATTAATTACAAATTTCGCCAATGACTTCAAAACCTCGGATTTTTCATCAAAAACATCCATATGGCTTACTGCATTGTTTATTAACTCATCCGCCAGTGCTCTAGCCTCCTCGACCCCCTTGAAAGAAACAAGGGTAGCCTTCCCAGCCTCAATATCCTTACCGGCGGTCTTTCCAATGTCTTCTGAATTCCCCTCAATATCAAGAAGGTCATCTACAATTTGAAAAGCCAAACCAATATTTTCTGCATACTTTTTCAACGCCATGCGCCGATCGTCGCTTACTTTAGCCAATATGGCACCGACTTCACAGGAAAAAATGATCAATTCACCAGTTTTCATGTGTTGCATACGTATTATTTCGTCCTGTTGCAAGGATTGATTTTCAGCTTTTAAATCAATCATCTGTCCGCCAACCATGCCTTTTGCACCAATGGCACGGGATAAAGCCAAAATTAGATCGCAGCGAATTTCCGCATCAGAGTGGGTTTTTTCATCCGATAATATTTCAAATGCTAGCGTCAATAAAGCATCACCAGCAAGGATCGCTGTGGCATCATCATATTTTTTGTGCGTGGTAGGAAGACCACGCCTCATATTATCATCATCCATTGCGGGCAGATCATCGTGTATGAGTGAATAGGTATGCACGCATTCTATTGCTGCCGCGACACGCAGTGCGCTTTCATTATCTATCGAAAAAAGAGCCGCAGACTGCACCACCAAGAAAGGACGAAGCCGCTTTCCACCAGCTAAAAGTGCATATCGCATCGCCGCAATGACATTTTCTTCCCGCCCTTCAGAAACCGGAAGAAGAGAAAGCATTTTATTTTCGATAACACTGGCGAAATCTTTAAGTGATTTTTGTGCCAGTTCTGCAGAACAGTCTGACATTTAATTTTCGCCGTCAAGAGGTGACGTATTTAACGCACCATTCCCTGATTTGGTAATTTTCTCAATGCGCGCAGTGGCATCTTTTAATTTTTCATCACAATGGGCTCTTAATTGTGTGCCACGTGTGTAAATATCGATGGATTTTTCAAGCGAAACTTGGCCACTTTCAAGATTTCTTACGATTTCTTCTAGTGCCCCTAGTGCTTCTTCAAAGTCCATCGCTTTTATATCATCTGGAATATCGACTTTTTTATCTGTGCTTGTTGCCAAAACTTGCTCCTGCGATCTTTTGAATCATTAAATTAACTTATAGCGGAAAAGTCACTCATCCATCAATGCAGAAACGTGCGCTTTCGCACATTCCCCTAAAATACCAAGATTATACCCACCCTCTAAAGTCGAAACCACCCGCCCTTTTGCATATTTTTTTGCAATATTCATAAGCTGCTTTGTCGACCAATAATAATCTTCAGTTTCTAAATTAAGGTCAGCGAGCGGATCAAGCGCGTGAGCATCAAACCCTGCCGAAATAATTACCAAATCTGGTTTAAAATCCTCTAATTCTGGCAATATACGACTTTCGAAAGCGCGCCTAAAAGCATTACTGCCACTTCCTGCTGCTAATGGAACATTAACAATAACACCTTTGCCTTGATCATGAAGATGTCCGGTTCCTGGATATAAAGGCGATTGATGGGTTGAACCATAAAGTAATCCCTTGGTTCTTTCAGCTACCGTTTGTGTGCCGTTTCCGTGATGAACATCAAAATCAATAATGGCTACTCTATGCATGAAATGGTTATTGCGCGCATATAATGCCCCAATTGCCGCTGAATTAAAGAGACAAAACCCCATCGATTGATCCGGTTCCGCGTGATGACCAGGAGGTCTAACGGCACAAAAAGCGTTCCCTATATCCCCCTTAATCACCAAATCTATTGCGTGACAAACTGCCCCGGCTGCTCTTAGTGCTGCTCTTTCTGATCCATTTGAAAGATATGTATCTCCATCGATCATGGCATTATTTTTTTCAGGTAAATTATTATTTATTTTTTGAAGAAGATCCTCATCATGGACTAATTTAATTTGGCCGCTTGTAGCTAATGGCGCATTTAATCGGATCAAACCATCAAACTTTTCATCCTCTAACGCACTGGTCACCCTTTCTAGTCTTTCTACACACTCTGGGTGTCCAAGAGGTGAAATATGATCCAAACAATCAGAATGAGTGATTAAGGCCGTTGTCATTTTGTCGCTTTGGACGCTTCATATATTGCTTTTTCTTCTGCAACCAATTCTTTTTTCGATAGCTTACCCACCATGGTCTTAGGCAGTTCATCACGAAATTCAATCTGTGATGGTCTTTCATGTTTTCCGATTTTGGGTTTAATGAATGCCATTAATTCATCGGCTGTAATCGGATCAATAGTGGTTCGCAATTTGACGAATGCTTTAGGTGTTTCTCCTAAATAATCATCAGGAATACCTATAACTGTTGTTTCTTCCACTGCAGGATGGTCATTAATAGCTTCTTCGATTGTACGGGGGAAAACATTAAAACCACCCACCAGAATTAAATCTTTATCCCGGTCAAGAATGTAAGTGAAACCATTTTCATCCATTTTGCCGACGTCCCCGGTTCTTAATGCACCATCAATCATCACTTCTGCCGTTGCATCATCCCGTTTCCAGTATCCTTTCATGACCTGTGGACCGCGCACACATATTTCGCCAACTTCACCAATAGGTAAAATTTTTCCTTTTTCCTCTCGGTCCATTATGAAAGCTTCTGTACCCGGAAGTGGGAAACCTATCGATCCGGGGATAGTACCCCCACCCATAGGACTAGCATGCGTTACAGGGGACGCTTCCGTTAATCCGTAACCTTCGGTAATTTCCAAACCAAATCGATTCATATATAAATTCCATAAATCAACGGGAAGCGGCGCGCCGCCGGACATGGCCATTTTAATCTTACAAATGCCAATATTATCCGCACCTTTATGATTAGCGATTGCCGTATACATTGTCGGTACGCCGGAAAAAAGGGTGATATTTTCCTTGGTTAATAATTTTACGGCATCTTCTAATTCAAATTTCGGCACAATCACTATCCTTGCACCAACCTTAAGCCCCATATTCAAGACAACTGTTAATGCAAATATATGAAAGAAAGGCAGAAAAGCAGCAACATTTTCTGTGCCAAATTCAAGCATAGGCGGCCAAATTTCAAGCTGTCTCATATTGATATATAGATTGGAATGACTAAGCATTGCACCTTTTGGTACACCTGTGGTTCCACCAGTATACTGCAATACGGCTATATCTTCATCCGGGTTAATTTCGACAGGTGTAATCTTACCGTCATTTTCAAATAACGAATTATAATCGACGTAATTATCATCCTTTACCACTTTGGCAATAGCGCTGGATTTAAATAATTTAAAAAGAATATTTTTTGGAAAGGGTAAGGCCTCTGAGAAATCAGCAACAATTAATTTTCTTATACCCGTTTCAGACACGACCCTTTTCATTTTGGGATAAAGAGCATCCAGATTTAACGTAACCATAATTTCAGTATCAGAATTTTCGGCTTGGAATTTTAACTCACTTTCAGAATAAAGCGGGCTATAACTTACAACTGTCCCACCAATTTTCGAAATGGCAAAAAAGGCAACAATAAAATGCGGACAGTTCGGAAGAAATAAACCGACTTTAGTTCCTTTTTTAACGCCTAACTCCTGTAATGCTTTAGCCGCTTTATTTACCTGATCTTGAAGTTCGCCATAAGTGAAGGATTTACCCAAAAAATCTAAAGCAATATTATTAGGTACTTTATTTGCCGTTTCATCTATCAGAGTGCTTAAAGGTTTTCCTTCAAATTCTTGATCCCATTTTACATGGTCCGGATATTTTTTTAACCAAGGATGTTCGATCATATTTTTCTCTCTATATTTTTTAAAATTTACGCGAAATTATTTTTATCTATCGCGTAGAATAATTCATCCCCTGCTTTTATTGCTTCTGCTAAACCTAAAACGGTCGGAACGATCTGTTCCGCATAATACCTAGACGTGATAATTTTACCTTCTAAAAATTCTTTATCAATATCCCCATTATCCAATCTATTTCGCGCAGACAATGCCCCTTTTGCCATTAAATAGCATCCCACTGCCGTACTCAACATTCTTAAATATGGAACGGATCCCGCCATTGTATTCGTTATGCTTTCATTATGCTGACTGAGCAGCCATTCGGCACATTCTTTCGACATTGCAGTTATCTTACTTAAATTTTTCTTTATTACTGCAAACTCTATGGTTTCAGGAAGTTTTTCCGTAAAGTTAGATATTTCATCATGCAATGCGCGCCAATGTTTTCCATTATCTATTGATAACTTACGCCCAACAAGATCCATTGCCTGAATGCCATTGGTGCCTTCATAAATAGCATTGATCCTTGCGTCTCTATAAACTTGCGCGATACCCGTTTCTTCAATATATCCCATTCCACCAAAAATTTGCATCGCCAAAGATGAGTTTTCAATCCCTAAATCAGAACCATATGCTTTTGATAAAGGCGTCAACAAATCAGCAAGACCCCGATATTTTTCTGCGGTTTTCTCATCTGGATGATGTTGTGCCAGATCGATTGATTTGGCATTTAAATAGGCTATTGCACGTACGGCTTCAGTGGTTGATTTAATCGTCATTAACATTCGTCGTACATCCGGATGTTCAATAATCGGTGATTGATTACGTGTTTTTAATGACATCCCTTGAACACGTTCATTGGCATATTCAAGCGCCATTTGATAGGCTCTCTCGGACAAAGCAACGCCTTGAGAGCCAACGGCAAGACGCGCATCATTCATCATCGTGAACATCGTCATCATGCCTTTATTTTCTTCACCGATTAAATATCCAACACATTGATTATTATCACCATAAGACATGGTACAAGTTGGACTACCATGAATACCCATTTTATGCTCAAGAGATACACAAGTCAGATCGTTTCTTTTTCCAAGACTGCCATCGTCATTAATTATATATTTTGGTACGATAAAAAGACTTATACCCCGTGTTCCTTCTGGTGCATCAGGCAATCGCGCGAGAACTAGGTGAATAATATTCTCTGCCATCTCGTGTTCACCGTACGTAATATATATTTTTTGACCTTTAATAAGATAACTGCCATCAGATTGTTTCTGTGCTTTTGATCTTAAAGCGCCTACATCTGATCCCGCATTTGGTTCAGTCAAATTCATTGTTCCTGACCATACACCAGAAACCAATTTCTCAAGATATGTGTTTTTCTGCTCTTCGGTGCCATGTTTTCCAATAGCGAGGATGGCACTAGAGGTTAACATCGGGCATAAACTAAAGGATGAGTTTGCGCTTTCCACCATTTCCGTAATCGGCAAACCTAATGCGTGCGGCAGCCCTTGACCACCATATTCTATATTTGCCGTAATTCCATTCCAGCCATTCTCACAGTATTGTTGATATGCTTCTTTAAATCCCGGAGGTGTGGTTACAACACCATCTGAAACGGTCGAAGGATTTAAATCCCCAATACGATTAAGAGGAGATAATACATCTCCCGTAAACTTTGCTCCTTCAATTAAAATCGCTTCAATTAGATCATCATCTGCATCTTGAAATTTTTCCAATGAAGTCACTTCTTTGACATCAATTACATCATTCAATGTAAAATTCATTTCTTTGACAGGAGCTTGATAATCAGACATTCTTTTATTCTCTATTATTGATACGGACTTGTTAAGTTACGTCATACCAATTATAGAACAGTATTAAGGAAAAATATTCAAGCATATTGTAGCATAATGGCAAAGAGTCGTATTTATAAACCCACAGCAGAAGCCATAAGCATGGCCTCTGACATTCTTAAAAAAGGAGAGGTTGTCTCTTTCCCGACTGAAACCGTTTATGGACTTGGAGCTGATGCCACTAATTCAGATGCAGTAGCCAAAATATTTTCGGCAAAAAACAGACCTTCATTTAATCCACTTATAATCCATTTACCCAATACTCAAATGGTTGAAAAGTATGTTGAGCTTTCGCAGCTTACTAAAGATCTTTCAAATATTTTTTGGCCGGGTCCTTTTACGATGGTATTACCACTTAAAAAGAATAGTGGAATTTCAACATTGATAACTGCCGGATTAGAGACGGTGGCCATAAGAGTACCATCACATCCTGTTGCACATACCTTATTGAATGAATTTAATGGCCCAATCGCTGCACCAAGCGCCAATAAATCGGGTCAAATTAGCCCAACGACAGCACAACATGTTGATCAAGAATTTGGTGATGAATTAGAACTAATTATTGATGGCGGCCCTTGCGACAACGGACTTGAGAGCACAATTGTTAAGGTTGTTTATGACCAACTTACAATATTAAGGCCCGGCAATGTCACAGTAGAAGAAATCCAAGAAAAAATAGAAGTTAAAATAGTAACCGACACACAACCAACAGATAATCCAATCGCACCAGGACAGTTAAAAAGTCATTACGCGCCAAACGCGAATGTGCGGCTTAATGTCATAAACCCTGAGATGAATGAAGCATATCTTGCTTTTGGTGATACTAACCAAGTTGAAAATATGCTAAATCTTAGCCCAAGTGGTGATCTAGAAGAAGCAGCTTCGAATTTATTTTCTATGATGCGCTCATTAGATCAATTAAATTTAAAAACAATTTCGGTTGCCCCTATTCCTAAATCAGGGGTGGGTGTAGCCATAAATGACAGATTAGAGCGCGCCGCTGCGCCTAAGGATTTACTAAAGGATTAAAAGTGCCCCTTTCAAAAAATCATATCGATGCTTTAATCAAAATTTCAGGACCAAAAGGGTTTACCATCGACCCGGAAATAATTGCATCACATACATCGGAACCACGTGGAAAATTTCGTGGAGCAACACCACTGGTTTTATTTCCGGACAATACTGAATGCGTCAGTCAAATACTTTCATATTGCAACGAACATAATATTAAAATTGTACCCCAAAGCGGTAATACTGGATTAGTCGGCGGCAGCATTCCTGATCAATCAAATGAAGAGGTTTTATTAAGTTTAAAACGTATGAATAAAATACGGGAAAAAGATGCCCTTAATCAAACCATGACAATAGAAGCTGGTGTTATTTTATCAGACGCACATGATATTGCCGAAAGCATGAATTCAATTTTTCCCATGCATATCGCATCAGAAGGATCAGCTATGATCGGCGGTAATATATCATCTAATGCTGGGGGAATTAATGTACTCAGATATGGAAATATGCGTGACCTAGTACTTGGATTAGAAGTCGTGTTGCCTAATGGTGATGTTTGGGACGGTCTTACGGGACTTAGAAAAGACAACACAGGCTATGATTTAAAGCAGCTCTTCATTGGCGCTGAAGGAACGCTTGGTATTATAACGGCGGCTACATTGAAATTATTCCCAGAGTATAAACAAAAAAATACCGCTTTTGTTGCTATCCCTGACCCAGAAGCCGCCATAAATTTACTATCGCTCGCCAAACAAATTAGTGGTGATAACTTAATCGCATTTGAAATATTACCAAGAATTGGCCTTGAATTTACAATTAAGCATATGAACGACTGCCGCGAGCCACTAGAAGAAAAATACGATTGGTATATCGTTTTAGAATGTGCCACTTCCGTTTCAAATGATCTCATTAATTTAGAAGAAGTACTTGAAAAAATCCTTGAAGAAGCCATGGAAAGTGGCCTTGTACTAGACGGAATTGTCCCTAAAAATGTATCCGAACAGAAAGCCGTTTGGAATTTACGCGAATTCATGTCCGAAGCCCAAAAATTTGAAGGTGGTAGCATTAAACATGATGTCGCAATTCCAGTGTCAAAAATACCTGAATTTCTAGAACTCGGAACTGAAGCCGTTAAAAAAGCATGCCCGGGCATTCGTCCTGTTCCCTTTGGCCATATTGGGGATGGGAATATTCATTTTAACCTATCCCAACCAATTGATATGGATAAACAAGAATATCTTGCCCGTTGGGAAGAGATTAATCATCTAGTCCACGAAATTGTTGTTGATTTAGGCGGAAGTATAAGTGCAGAACATGGCATTGGAACACTAAAGGTCGATGAATTAAAACATTTTAAATCTAGTGTCGATATTGATACTTTAAAATCCATTAAACTGGCTCTCGATCCTAAGAATATTATGAATCCCGGCCGCATCATTAAAATTTAAAGGATAAAACATGGTTCAGTGCCCTCCCGCCTCCGTTGGAATGTCGGTCAGTGAAATTGATACTCCCGCCTTAGTAATTGATTTAGACATTTACGAGAGAAATTTGGACAAAATGGCCCAAATGATGAAATCCTCAGGAAAAATCTTTCGCCCTCACGCTAAAATGCATAAATCCCCGCTAGTAGCAGACGATCAAATCAAAAGAGGTGCCATTGGTGTATGCTGCCAAAAATTATCAGAAGCTGAAATAATGGCCGATGGCGGAATAAGCGATATTTTGATAACAAACGAAATTGTTGCCCCCGGAAAATTAGATCGCGTTGCCGAACTTTCTAAAAAAATAAAATTGGGTATCTGTGTCGATAATCTAGACGCTACTCAGGCATTGAATGAAGCCTGCGCAAGGAAAAATACAAATATTAGAGTTTTAATAGAAATTGATGTTGGCGGTAATCGTTGCGGTGTAACAAATTCTACTAACACAGTTGCATTAGCGCAATTCATTATAAATTCATCTCACTTAAATTTTGGTGGCTTGCAAGCCTACCATGGAGCCGCCCAGCATCTTCGTACCCCAAAAGAAAGAGCTGATACCGTTAGCAGCGCAGCAAAAATAGTGAGTGAAACTAAAAAAGCCTTAAGTGATGCGAATATTGACTGTGAACTTGTCACCGGGGGCGGTACTGGAACATTCATGCATGATAAAGATTATAATGAATGGGATGAACTTCAATGTGGATCATACGCCTTTATGGATGCGGATTACGGTAAAAATCAACTTAGTGAAATTGAAAACGGCACAGGATTTGAACACAGTCTATTCATCCAGACAATGGTTATGAGCACGAACCAACCAAATATGGTGATTTGCGATGCAGGACTTAAAGCAATTGCATCAGATTCAGGAAATCCACTAATAAAAGGTTTTGAGCATTTAAATTACCGGATGACATCAGATGAACATGGTAATATCGATCTTGATGATAATACGACATTTAACTTAGGGGATCGCGTTTTATTGATCCCGGGTCATTGCGACCCTAATGTCAATTTATATGACTGGTGCGTTGGCGTTCGTAATGGTATTGTTGAAAAAATTTGGCCCGTCGCTGCACGCGGCGCTATATCTTAGTTTACAAGGACCACTAAATTGGAAAAAGCATATTCAACTTGTCCTCATGACTGCCCGTCTACTTGTGCTCTTGAAGTTGAGAAAATAGACGAAAATACAATAGGTCGATTGAGAGGTTCTCAGGAAAACACTTATACTGCCGGAGTAATTTGTGCCAAAGTCGCTCGCTATGCAGAACGCACACACCATCCCGATCGATTAACAAAACCACTTAAGAGAACTGGCCCTAAAGGATCAAGTCAATTTAAAGAAATAAGCTGGGAAGAAGCACTTGATATAACGGCAAACGCATTTAAAGATGCGACTGAAAAACATGGCCCAGAAACTGTATGGCCCTATTCTTATGGGGGAACTATGGGCCTAGTTCAAAGCGGTTCAATGGAAAGACTCCGTAATGAAATGGGCTATAGCAATATGCGCGGCACCACATGCGGCGCCCTTGTTAATGCGGGTTGGGTAGCCGGCACAGGCCGTAAAATTGGTCCCGACCCACGCGAAATGGCCGATGCGGATTTAATCGTCATCTGGGGGACCAATGCCGTTTCAACACAAGTCAACGTTATGAACCATGTGGCACGGGCTAAGAAGAATAGAAATGCCAAAGTTATTGTAGTCGACCCTTATAAAAATCCGACAGCAAAAGCCGCTGACATTCACGTATGTTTAAATCCCGGCACCGATGGTGCCCTCGCCTGCGCAATGATGCATATCGCATTTCGTAACGGTTATGCGGATCATGAATATATGGAGAAATATACGGATGTTCCAGGTGAACTAGAAGCACACCTTCAAACACGTGGCCCAGAATGGGCAAGTAAAATAACAGGCCTCAGCGTTGATGAAATCGAAGAATTTTCCAAGCTTTATTGCCAAACAGAAAGAGCCTTTATTCGGCTTGGTTTTGGCTTATCGCGCTGTCGAAACGGCGCGGTAAATGTACACGCCGTTAGCTGTCTAGCGAGTGTTACGGGAAAATGGCCTAATAAAGGGGCAGGTACTTATTTCAGTAGCAGTGATCTTTATCATTTTGACACGTCTTTTCTTAAAGCAAGTGATTTAAATAAGCCAGGGATAAGAACGATTGATCACCCCCGTGTTGGCGCAGCGCTTACTGGGGAAAATAGCGATCTAAATGATGGCCCTCCTATTACGGCAATGATCGTTCAAGGCACAAACCCTATGTCAATTGCACCAGATCAAAATAAAGTCCGTGAAGGGTTTTTGCGCGATGATTTATTTTTATGTGTCCACGAACAGTTTATGACAGAAACGGCCCTCATGGCCGATATTGTTATGCCGGCTACAACATTTCTTGAGCATGATGATATTTATAAAGGAGGCGGGCAAACATATATTGGTTTAGGCCCTAAAATCATTCAAGCTGTTGGTGAAAGTCGTCCTAATGATATTGTTATCAATGAAATCGGGAAAAGGCTTGGCTGTAAACACCCCGCTTTTTACATGTCTACCAATGAAATTATCGAGGAAACGTTAAAAGCCTCGGCCTACCCTAATCTTGACCATATGACTGAAAACCATTGGCATGACTGTGTTGAAAATTTCGACAGTCATCATTTTGTTAATGGATTTGGTTGGCCTGATCAAAAGTTTCGCTTCAAACCAGATTGGAAAGCAATTGGTGAACGGGGAGACGAATTACCATTACTACCTGATCATTGGGACAATACTGACCCCCGCGATTATGAACATCCATTTAGATTAGTCACACCACCCGCACGAAATTTCCTAAACTCATCATTCAACAACACACCTTCTTCGTTAAAAAGAGAACAAAAACCAGTTTTATTTATCCATCCAGAAGATGCTATTGCAGCAGGTATCGATGATGATCAATTGGTAAACATTGGTAACAACCAAGGAAATCTTAAAATTCGTGCTAAACTCTTTGACGGTGTCAATCCCGGTACATTAATTGCTGAGGGCATTTGGCATAACAGTAAGTTAAATAATGGACTTGGTATTAATGTTCTAACAAACTCAGAAATTGCGGCTCCCGCAGGAGGTGCAGTTTTTCATGATAGCGCAGTCTGGCTCAAGTCAGCTTGACTCTAACCCTTGATATCGTTAGATTTTTCTTATCAAAACTCAACCTTCTTGGAGACACAATAATGAAAAACCTTTTTCTTGCATTGGGAGCCTTAGCAACAAGCTATGTAACTTCCGGTGCAGTTGCAGACGAACCGGGCACCGCGAATGGTGAATGGCATCACTATACGGGGGATATAAAGGGTTCCCGTTATACACCGCTTGATCAAATCAATGCGGATAACTTTGAAGACCTTGAAATGGTCTGGAACTTTTCTACCAAAAACCTCGGTACACGCGGCGAATATAAGCTTGAAGTGACACCAATTATGGTTGATGGCGTTATTTATGCAACTGCCGGAACACGCCGTACAGCGATTGCATTAGACGCTGGTACAGGTGAATTGATGTGGCTTCACAGCATGCGCGAAGGTCTTCGTGGTGGTATGGCCCCTCGTCAGCTTTCCGGCCGCGGCCTTTCTTATTGGTCCGATGGTAAAGGTGATGACCGCATTTATTATGTAACAACGGGTTACCGTTTGATCGCGCTTAACGCCCACACAGGTGTTCCGATCAATTCATTCGGTACAGATGGCAATGGTATTCTTGATCTTAAGATTGGTGCCGTTCAAGGTAACGAAGTTCAAATCGATCTCGTCACTGGTGAAATCGGCCTTCATGCAACACCAACAGTAGCGGGTGATCTGATCATCGTTGGTTCTGCCATGAAAGAAGGGATGACCATTGATAACTATAACAATACCAAAGGTCTTGTTCGTGCGTTTGATGTTCGTACCGGTAAAAAAGTATGGCAATTTGACCCTATTCCGCGCCCTGGCCAATTTGGTAATGACACTTGGCTTGATAATTCATGGGACCGCAATGGTAACGCAGGTGTTTGGACACAGATCACTGTGGACGAGAAAAACGAGCTTGTCTTCCTAGCGGTTGAAAGCCCATCTTCTGACTTTTATGGTGGTCACCGTCCTGGAAACAACCTTTTCGGTGAGAGTTTAGTTGCGGTTGATCTTAACACAGGTGAATATAAATGGCATTTCCAAGTGGTTCATCATCCAATTTGGGACCACGATTTGTCATCTGCCCCTCTTATTATGGATGTAACCATTGACGGAAAAGACCGTGAGATTATCGCCCTTCCGACAAAACAGTCATTCATTTACGCATTTGACCGTATCACTGGTGAGCCGATTTGGGATATTCCGGAAGTACCGGTCCCGCAAGGCAGTATTCCGGGCGAATGGTATTCACCAACACAACCAATGCCACCAATGCAATTGATGTATGGTCGCGGGAAATTAGATTTACCAAACGATTTCATCGATTTTACCCCTGAATTACGTCAAGCAGCCCTCGATAAGATGCATCTATGGGACTGGAGCAATGGTGCTATGTATAACCCACCTATTGAAGGTGATGTGAACGGTGTACTCGGTGCGATTAACATTGGTGCTACAAATGGTGGTACAAACTGGCCGGGTGCTTCATTCGATCCTGAATCAGGGATCGTCTATGCACCAGCATCCATGATTGCAATGGACAATCTTTCAATGGCTCCTCCGCCAGAAGGATATTCAAATGTGAACTATATCGCGGGCCGCATAGGTGAACCTTTCCGCATGCGTAATGCAGCGGGTACAGGTCAAAACCCTGATGCACCGAAAGAAGTGAACTATCCTGTTTATGATGGCCCACCTGTTGAAATTCCAGGACTTAATGTTGAGGGTCTTTCAATTCTTAAGCCACCATACGGTGTGGTTGCGGCGATTGATATGAACAAAGGTGAAGTCATCTGGCAAGTTCCTCATGGGGAAACACCGGACAATGTTCGCAATCATCCTAAACTACGTGGCATGGATATTCCGCGCACTGGTCAGCGCGGTGCGCTTGGTGTCGTGGTAACAAAAACATTGGTTATAGCTGGTGATTACCGTGTGACTAATCCTGGTGATCGTGAGCGCGGTGCAATGCTTCGTGCTTATGATAAAATGACAGGTGAGAATGTTGGCGAAGTATGGATGCCAGCGGGCCAATCCGGTTCACCAATGTCATATATGATGAATGGCAGACAATTTATTATTGTCGCTGTTTCCGGTGGTGCTTACCCAGGTGAGTTCCGTGCGTACGCTTTACCTGACGATTAAAATTCAATTGTATTGAGGGCTAAAAGTTATTAGCCCCCAATATAACTTCTTCATTAAAGCTAAAATAATTTAAACTGATCTTTGGTTGCAGGTTTTATGCAATCGTCACCATCATTGCGTGCGCTATTCACAAATGGACTAACTTCAAACATTTCTAATTTATGATCAATCGCAGTCGATAATTTATCAAATATTTTTCTATCGGGCGGATCCTGAGGTCTCAGCCACAAATCATAATCTTGTGGTTCTATAATCACGGGCGAACGATGATGGATCTTTTTAACGGCTCCGTTTGCTTCTTTCGTCACCAATGATACCGTCTCAAGCCAGTCTTCGCCATCAGGGCCTGTCCATGCTTCCCAGATACCTGCAAACGTAAAAGCTTCCCGATCTTGTAAACATATATGATATGGAATTGGTGACGCACCACCTCGTTTCCATTCATAAAAACCATCAGCAGGGACCAAACATTTTCGGCGCCTAAATGGCCCCCGAAATGAAGGTTTATCGGCTATCGTTTCTGACCTAGCGTTAATAAGTGGTCGGTCCATTTTTATTTCTTTTGCAAAATGTGGCACCAGTCCCCACCGCATTAAAGCTCCCTCGCGTTCAGGCAATGGTTGATCAGGAATTATGGAATGATCTTGATCCGATCCTTTTAATCGGATGACAGCGACAGGCTGCGAAGGCGCAATATTAAACCGAGACGGCACCTGAAAAGGGTACCCCATATCCATAAATTCGACAAACTTGTCATAACTTTGAGATGTTAATGAATATCTTCCACACATACTTTTATTTCGCTATAGTTAGATAGATAAATAATAACTGAAAAAATATATATGAAAAGAGAATACCCAAAGCATCCCATCCCAGCCGTCGGCACCGTCGTATTCAATGATGAAAAAATTTTGTTAATTCAAAGAAACAAACCACCAAAAGCCCAAGAATGGAGCATACCAGGTGGAGCGCAAAACTTAGGCGAAAAAATGGTTGACGCCGCAGCAAGAGAAGTCCTTGAAGAAACCAACATCACTATAGAAAATATTCAATTATTAAAGGTTGTGGATTTTATCGATAACGATAATAATGGCACCGTTCGTTTTCATTATAGTTTAGTCGATTTTATGGCGGATTATAAATCTGGTACGCTTACCGCAGGAGATGATGCCTTAAACGCAAAATGGGTTCCCATAGATGAATTAAATAGCTATAACCTATGGTCAGAAACCGTTAAATTAATAGAAGATGCAATTGTACATAGAAAATCCCGACGATGAAAAGCAAAAAGGGCACCTAAGCCGCTTTTTCTCTAGCTTACGCAGACATTTAAAAGTGCTTCTTATCGCCGCATTCTTTTCTACGATTGTTTATGGTGGAATGTATATTGTCATGATGCTAACGGGTAGAGTTTAAGGAAACCATTGATGTCTGATAGCCCACCGCCAAAATTTAGTAAACTCTTATGGCTTCTTTTAATGTTAGCGCTAATGACAATTTATATTTTAGTTGTCGCACGTCTTATTGATGCCTTTTTTTCAGGTAATATAATTATCGAAATGATATGCTATATTGTAGCTGGTATTGTATGGATTTTTCCTGCTAAGAAAATTATGTTTAAGATTAATGGAACAATTACCGATAACGGGGACCAAAAGTGAAAAACTTAACTAAACTCTTTTCAATATCCTTCATTCTTCTTTTAACGGCTTGCGCAAGTAAAAATAAACAACCTGCGCAACCGGTACAAAGTGAACGCCAGAATATGGATAGCACCAATCAAGACCCAACATATGATAAAGAAAATGTTATTAATGCTGCATCAGAATTTTTTGGTGGCGGCTCAGAAGCCGTAGCCAGCGTCATTGAAAAAGCCTTTGCGGACTTAGGTAGACCAAATGGGTATATCATCGGCACTGAGGCCAGCGCTGCACTTGTCGTTGGTGCGCGTTATGGTGATGGCACGCTTTCCCATAAAATCGAAGGTGATAGTCGTGTTTATTGGACAGGACCTTCTATTGGTATTGATGTCGGCGCTAATGGATCTCGTGTTTTTGCACTCGTTTATAATCTTAATGACACGCAAGAACTCTATCAACGCTTTCCTGCCGTTGAAGGAAGTATATATTATGTCGCCGGTGTAGGGATGAATTATCAGCAAGTCGATGAGATTGTAATCGCCCCCATTCGCATGGGCGTAGGCCTTAGGGCCGGGGTAAACTTAGGATACCTTCATTTCTCAAAAGACAGAAGTTGGCTCCCGTTTTAATACTACTAGACGCTGACGACTTTATGATATTCGAAGGTATCTTCATTTGACAGTGCCGGCATAAATTTATAACCGTCCATATCAAATTTTTTAATCTCTTCTGCCTTTTCTAATTTATTTTGAATAATAAAGCGCGCCATCATACCTCGGGCGCGTTTTGCCATCATCCCAGGACCCTTCGCCACACCTTCTTTAACAATTTTAAAGACGGGTGTAATAACGCCGCCATTTAGTTCTTTTTCGTTAACCGATTTAAAATATTCATTTGAGGCACAATTTATAATAACTTTATTTTTTTGTTTCTCAAGCAGTTCATTTAACCCGTCAGTCAGCGTATTTCCCCAAAATTCATATAGGTTTTTACCTTTTGGATTTTTTAGACGTACACCCATTTCAAGCCGATAAGGTTGCATCAAATCAAGAGGACGTAGCATACCATAAAGACCAGATAAAATTCTAAAGTGGTTTTGCGCAAATTCTAAATCATCTTCGGATAATGTTTCCGCTTCAAGGCCGACATATGTATCACCCTTAAAAGCAAACGCAGCCTGCTTTGAATTTGTTAAAGTAAATGGCGTTTCAAAATCACGATAGCGTTCATAATTTAAATCAGCAATTTTTTCACTGACTTTCATCAATCCCGCAATATCATTGCGTGTCATTTTTCTAGCCGTTTTAATTAAAGTCTCACTTTGATCCAAATAGTCAGGAACTGACCAGTTTGGATTTACTTCATCATTTTCAAAGTCTAACTTCTTAGCAGGAGAAACAACAACAATCATTCTTCATATTCCTTGTTTATAATGATTCTAAATATTCATATACAAATAACATAATCGCACCGAATTAACAGCATAATTTAATATATCAATAATGCTATTGACTTTGTTATTTTTAACACCATTTAATGAAGCAATATAAAAATTATAATCAGGTACATCAGGTCGTATGTCAGAAGTAGAAAAACCCAAGAAAAAAACTCGTAGCTTCGATCTAACGAAAGGTGCCGTTCATAAACATCTGATAAGAATGGCATTGCCTATGATTATTGGCTTATCCGCCAGCATGTCTTTCACATTTGTCGATAGTTATTTTATTGCGAAGCTTGGCACAAACGAGGTCGCGGCTATGGGATTTGTTAGCCGCATGGTGATGATTTATTTCTCAGTTGCGATCGGATTAAGCGCAGGTGTGACCTCTGTACTCGCGCATCTAGCCGGCAGCGGCGATCAAGATGAAGTTAAAAAACTCGCGACCAATACTTTAATTATGACCGCGATTTTATCCTTAGCAATATCAATTTTTGGCTATCTCACCATTGATCCGATCTTTACAGCAATGGGCGCTAATGAACACGTACTTCCGCATGTGCGTGAATATATGATGATTTGGTATTTATCCCCTTTATTTGTCATATTACCAATGACTGGTGGTGGTGTCATGCGTGCACTTGGTGATACAAAACTTCAAGGTAATTTGATGTTAGTCTCTGCATTTGCCAATGCAGCACTGGATCCATTGCTCATTTTTGGGTTATATGGTTTTCCGGAACTTGGTTTTGCCGGTGCGGCTTGGGCCTCTCTCATTACAAGGTTCATAAGCTTTGCTGTTATTCTCTATGCTCTGCATTATCAATATAACGTTATCTGTTTTAGTAAGGAAACAATCAACACATTCGCCGCATCATTAAAAAAGATTTTACATGTCGGCATTCCGGCGACCGGAACAAATATTATTATCCCAATCGTGGCCGCAATTGTCATTTCCATCGTTGCTAGGTACGGCACAGAAGCCGTCGCCGCGACCCACGTTGCGACAACAATTGAAATGATTTCACTCGTGCTCTTCTTTTCAACGTCCGCAGTGGTCGGCCCTTTCATCGGGCAGAATTTAGGGGCACGTAAATTTGACCGAATTGATGAATGCATTAAAAGCGTCAGTATATTCTGTATGGCATGGGGTCTTTTTGTTGCGATCGCAATCGCGCTTACAGCACCGACACTGGCCGGCCTATTCAGAAAAGAACCCGAGATTATTGCGCTTGCGCAAAGCTATCTCTACGTTGTTCCAATTTCCTACGGATTATATGGAATCGTTATGAGCGTAAACGCAATGTTTAACAGTTTAGGAAAACCTATGCCGGGTGTCGCAATTTCAAGCATTAGAGTATTTTTTCTGCAACTACCGCTCTTTTATATTGCTTCAGAATTCTATGGCCTTGAAATCGCGTTTATTACAATTAGCATTTCTAACGCCATTGCAGGTGTAATTGGCTACCTCTGGATAAAAGACACAGTTAATAAACTAAAGCATGCATAAAAAAGGGCCCAATTAAGGACCCTTTCTTGAATATAAATCTTCTATTTTACCATGGTAGCATGCGGCGTAGCACATTATCTTTCTTGCCGTAATGATGATAAAGCGCCATGACAATATGAATTACCACTAATAAGACAGTAACTTTTGCAAATACACCATGAAGTGTTGCAGCAAGTTCTGCTGTTGAATCAACTTTATCGACCAGCGTTGGGAAATTAAATAAACCAAACAGGGAAGGACTACCACCTTTAGCTTGAACGATCATGATACCACTTATTGGCAAAGCGATCAGCAATACATAAAATAAAATGTGTAAACCATGAGCACCTAACGCTTGAAGTTTCCCTGTGCCCTCTGGTAACTCTGGCACTGGATTTTTCGCACGCCAGCCAAAACGAAGCAACATTAAAAACAAAATCATGATACCAATTGAAAAATGATAACCTGAAAGCCCCAATTCTCTATAGGCTTCTTCTTTGAAATTTCCACCTAGCCAAAATTGTCCGACAATAATTAGAAACATTCCCCAGTGAAATGTTTTAGCAACCCAACCATATGAGTTATTTGTATTTTGTGACGACATATTCTTATACCCTCCGATATATCTATTGTGTACCCATAGTAATTGTTAAAGGCGCCGTTCAATCGGCATTATTATTTTTTCTTACTAAAAAGTTTTGCGAAAATTGTTCGAAAGTTAAAAATAATATAAATAGGAATAACGATAATCGCACCAAGTATAATGTACTTACCTGCCCAATTAATAACATCAAGGATAACTTCAAGGATACGTCCCAATGTTTCAGGAACATTATTAATTAGTTCCACCGGATCAATATTAAAGAAACTAAGAAGCAAACCTACACATAACGAGGCAATAACTAACTTCTAAATTAACGATGATGTCGTTTTATCCATTAAATTTCCATCTCAGAACAACTTAAGTCACTAGATATTGAGCTATTTTTATGTTCATTGTCAATAGACTAGTAAAAACGGGTCTTAGATCTTAGCGGCCTTGCACATTATTTCTTTTCGCAATTTCTTCCGTTTCCATGGCATTTCGTAGTTGGCTCATTAACAAATCAATCGCTTGTTCTTGTTCATTACTATTAAGCTGAGTTTTCGACAATATGCCCAATCCGTTCATAGCTTTAACATAATCTTTTTCTTTGCTTGCTAAAACAATAGTTTCAACTTGCTCCCGTATTTCCCTATCTGACATAGAAAAGCTATCCATTAAACGCTCTTCTAATGTTTTTTTTGCTCGTTCTTGATTACTATCACAGGCGAATAATAAAACCGAAAGCGAGAAAATTAGTATTATGTTCTTAATGAAATACATTGAGTCTCTCTAAAATACATATAATCCAATATCTTATCAAAATTTTTCTATAATTTCAATAATTCGGTCCATATCAGAATTTGTGGTATTAAACGCTGTAACCATTCGTGCTTCAACATATGAACTTTCACAAGACGAAAAATATTCTATGCCTGCACTTTCAAATTCATCGTGTAATTCCGGCTTCATTTTTACAAACATGACATTTGATTGTTGTGGATACTTAAATTCAATCGCTTCGGATTTTTCAATTGCTCTAGCTAATTTTAATGCCATTTTATTTGCATGCTTGGCATTGTTAAGCCAATGATCATTTTCAAAATAAGCCAAAATTTGAGCTGCGATAAATCTGGATTTTGATATTAAATGTCCTGACCTCATAGAACGATAAACAAATCCTTGATCATCCGATTGATTGAAAAATATTGCTGCTTCGGCACCCATAGTACCGTTCTTGGTTGTTCCAAATGAAAGGGCATCCACACCGACCTTCCAAGTTAGTTCTGCCGGACTACAGCCAACATTATCAAGAGCATTGGCAAATCTAGCCCCGTCCATATGAAGTTTTAATTTATGTTTTTTAATAACCCTAGAAAGGGCTTCTATTTCATCAGGCATGTATATTGTGCCGGCTTCTGTGCTATTCGCAATGGTTACGGCTGCTGGTTGGTTATGGTGTGGTTCGTCCACTATATATCGCCCAATTGCACCTTCTAATGCAGCGGGGGTTAATTTCCCATTCTGACCACAAATCGGATGAAGTTTTGCACCGCCGGTTTGAAATTCAAACCCACCACATTCATCTGCATAAACATGAGAATGCTCATGGCAAAATGTCACGCCATATGTCGGACAAAGTGTAGATAAAATGAGTGTATTGGTTGCTGTTCCAGAAACCAGATTATGGGATATGATATCCTCTTTTTCAAAAATCTCTCGAAATTTTTCCTTAGATCTATTACTCAACTCATCTTCACTATAAGCAAGAGCCTTACCGTCATTGGCACGCATAATTGCCTCGAGCACTTTATCTGAAATTCCAGTAATATTATCACTACGCATTAAATGCACTCCTTTGTGTCACTTATGTATCGACAAATGACACAAAATAGGTATTTATTACAGTAGTTTTTTTAATAGCCTATAAGAAAGATTGAATAATGCCCGCATATCGTTCCAAAACCTCCACTCATGGTCGTAATATGGCCGGTGCACGTGCCCTTTGGCGCGCCACAGGTGTTACAGACGAAGATTTTGGTAAACCTATTATTGCTGTTGCCAACAGCTTTACTCAATTTGTACCGGGACACGTCCATTTAAAGGATCTTGGTCAATTGGTTGCCCGTGAAATTGAAAAACACGGCGGTATTGCAAAAGAATTTAATACGATTGCCGTGGATGACGGTATTGCCATGGGACATGACGGCATGCTCTATTCACTTCCAAGCCGTGAAGTCATCGCCGATAGCATAGAATATATGGCTAATGCTCATTGTGCTGATGCACTCGTTTGTATTTCTAACTGTGATAAAATTACCCCGGGTATGTTAATCGCGGCTATGCGCCTTAATATTCCGGCTGTATTTGTATCAGGTGGCCCGATGGAAGCTGGCAAAACGGACGGTATTGATCACGGTCTTGACCTTGTAGATGCAATTGTGATGGGTGTTGACCCCAATGTTGATGATGAAATGGTTGAAAAAGTTGAACAATCTGCTTGCCCAACATGCGGATCATGTTCTGGTATGTTTACCGCCAATAGCATGAATTGCTTAACGGAAGCACTAGGCCTTGCTTTACCGGGCAATGGTTCCGCACTTGCGACCCATGCAGATAGAGAGCAACTCTTTTTGGGTGCTGCAAAAACGGTTATGAATATCACCAAAGCCTATTATCAAAATGATGATGAAAGTGTTCTTCCAAGAAGCATTGCATCATTTAAAGCATTCGAAAATGCAATGACACTTGATATCGCAATGGGTGGATCAACAAATACTGTACTTCATTTGCTTGCGGCAGCAGCAGAGGGCGAATGCGATTTTACAATGGAAGACATCGACCGTCTTTCAAAAACAGTTCCAAATATATGTAAGGTTGCACCAGCAACAGAAAATTATCATATGGAAGATGTGCACCGGGCTGGTGGCGTTATCGCCATATTGGGTGAACTTGAAAAAGGGGGGCATATTCACCGTGATTGCAGCACTGTGCAAGAACGTTCAATCGGCGAGGTCATTGATTACTTTGATGTAAACCGCAATCCACCAGAAGATGTAATTGAATTTTATAAAGCGGCACCAGGCGGCGTGAGAACGACTGTCGCCTTCTCTCAATCCAAACGTTATGAATCGCTTGATCTGGACCGGGTAAATGGCTGTATCCGTTCTGTTGAAAACGCCTATTCACAGGATGGCGGATTAGCCGTTCTTGAAGGGAATATTGCGTTAGATGGTTGCATCGTTAAATCAGCAGGTGTCGCAGAAGAGAACTTTACCTTTAAGGGACCTGCTCGTGTCTATGAAAGTCAAGATAGCGCGGTTGAGGGCATTATTGGCGGTGAAGTTAAAGCAGGCGAGGCCGTAATAATAAGATATGAAGGTCCAAGAGGGGGGCCAGGAATGCAGGAAATGCTTTACCCGACATCTTACCTTAAATCTATGGGATTGGGTACTGCATGTGCATTAATAACGGATGGTCGTTTCTCTGGGGGGACATCAGGACTTTCGATCGGCCATGTTTCTCCTGAGGCCGCATCTGGCGGCGCTATCGCACTTATTAAAAATGGCGACATTATCGAAGTTGAAATCCCAAATCGCATAATCCGCGCAGAAATTTCAGAAGAAGAAATGGAAAAACGACGTGCCGCAATGGAAAGCCTTGGTGAAAAAGCTTGGCAGCCTAAAGAAATAAGACACCGCGTTGTTACAAAAGCATTAAAAGCCTACGGATTGATGGCGACATCCGCAGATAAGGGTGCCGTTCGTCAGATAGACCATTTAAAAGGATAAACTAATGTCTAACTCCGTAGAATATAAATCTACTAAGGCTCTTTATGATGCGCGCGCCTCTTTTGTGACAAACCTTGAATGTTCCATAACAGGTAAAGACGATTATAAAGCAGGGGAAATCCACGGATTGTCTGAAGCAGGTAGACCCCTTCTCGTTCGGTATGATCTTGATGCTATTAAGAACAGTGTCACGAGACAAGAAATTGAAAACCGCCCTGGCGGTTTCTGGAAGTACCGTGAATTCCTTCCGGTTAATACGGGCGATGCTATGACCAGCCTTGGTGAAGTAATGACACCATTAATGCCATTAAATTATTCTGTGCCTGATGGATGCGATGTGATTGTTAAAGATGAAGGACGACTTCCAACTGGTTCTTTTAAAGCGCGCGGCTTAGCTCTTGCCGTTTCTATGGCAAAGGAACTTGGCCAAGGTCACCTTGCCATGCCGACAAACGGCAATGCGGGCGCGGCACTTGCAGCATATGCCACATACGCCGGTTTAAAAACGACCGTATTTTGCCCTGATGATACGCCGATCGTAAACATCCGCGAAATTGAACTTCAAGGGGCGGATACTTATACCGTAAATAGCTTGATCAATGATTGCGGGAAAATAGTTTTTGAAGGCAAAGAAGAAATGGGCTGGGCCGATATTTCGACATTAAAAGAGCCATACCGCATCGAAGGTAAAAAAACCATGGGATTAGAGCTCGCCGAGCAGCTCGGATGGGAAATGCCGGATGTAATTTTCTATCCTACAGGTGGTGGTACCGGCCTAATCGGCATGTGGAAAGCCTTTGACGAACTTGAAAAAATTGGTTGGATCGGATCAAAGCGTCCTAAAATGGTCGCCGTTCAAGCAGAAGGCTGCGCGCCGATTGTTAAGGCCTATGATGACGGTGAAGAGCATGCCCCCTTATGGGAAGATGCATATACACATGCATGGGGTATTCGTGTTCCTATTGCCGTTGGTGATTTTTTAATTTTACGTGCCGTGCGGGAAAGCGGTGGTTTTGCCATTGCCGTGAAAGAAGATCATATCTTTGATTGCCGCGACCGTGTTGCGCAAAAAGATGGTGTATTATTATGCCCTGAAGGGGCGGCCACATTTGCCGCATGGGAAATGGCGTTAGAAAATGGTCAAGTAAACAAAGATGATAAAGTGATCCTTTTTAATTGTGCAACTGGATTAAAATACCCTATGCCAGAAACAAACCAGGTTTTAGATAAGAATAAACCTATCGATTACAATAAATTCAAATAATTCAATGCGTTATTGCATCACAAATTTGACATGATCTCCGAATAGATTAAAAATAAGTTTTATTTATTCGGAGATTTATTATGATTAAAACCTCTCTTATTACGCTTCCTTTAGCCGCTATTTTATTCATACAACCCGCAGCAGCTCAACAAATGGCGCAATGCGAAGGGCCACTCATTAGCATGGAAGGCGCTGGCGAAGTGGAAAGCATTCCTGATATTGCCGAAGTCATGCTTAATGTTAAAAGCGAAAATAAAACGGAAGGCGAAGCGCTTGAAGACTTGTCTAGAAATCTACAAAAAATCATTGATGTCTTAGAAGGTTTAAAGGTCCAAGAAGAGCATATACGTACAGAAAGCATCAACATAAATCCCGTCTATCACCAACGTAACCGCCAAGAGATTGTCGGATATCGCGGTACCTCACGAATATATTTTAAAACATTTGATTTGGCTAAAATTTCCGATCTGATGAATGGTGTGATGGCGGGTAGTGATAATCTTTTCTCTAATATCAGCTATTCTTCATCAGAGAAAGAACAGCTCGAAGATCAAGCCCGTGAGAAAGCTTTTAAAAAAGCGTATCATAAAGCCAAACTATATGCCGAATTATCTGGTAATAAACTCGGTCAAATTTGCACAATCAGCGAAAATCGCATTTATAGCAACATCGAACAGTTTGGCATTAACCGCCGCTCAGATCAAATGATGGCCATGGAAGCGGCACCCGCCAAAATGGGAAACCTGAACATACCTATTAAACCGGGAATGATGAAAACAAACGCGCAGGTTTCAGTGGTTTATCAGCTTGAAAATTAGCTTATACGATCGAGCACTATAAAGCTGTGTTCGTGGCTGTCTTTTTCTCCCTTTTCATGATCTTCTCGTGAATACTCAAGCCAATCTTTTTCATCGAGTTCCGGGAAATGTGCATCACCATCTATGTCCGCGTGAATACGGGTTAAATATAGACGGTCAGCAATTGGCAGCGTTAGTGCATAAATTTGTGCACCGCCAATGATCATAATTTCTTTTTCTTTTTTAACATCGGCCATTCCATGGGCAACATCCAGCGCCATTTCAAGACTGTGGGCGGTAATCACACCTTCTTGCGTGAATGTCGTATCACGCGTAATGACAATATTCGCACGACCAGGTAAGGGTTTTCCTATAGACTCAAATGTTTTTCGGCCCATAATGACCGGCTTATTCATCGTGACCTTTTTAAAATATTTTAGATCGGACGAAATTTTCCATGGCATGTCATTGTCTTTGCCGATGGTATTATTTGTGGCGGCAGCAACAATCAGTGATACTTTAACCATTATACAGCCACCAGTCCTTTGATATGCGGGTGTGCTTCATAATTTTGAAGTTCGAAATCTTCGAATTTGAAATCAAAGATATCTTTCACATCCGGATTAATCGCCATTGTTGGTAGTGGTTTAGGATCGCGGCTTAATTGAAGATCAATTTGTTCCATATGGTTCATATATAAATGTGCATCACCAAAGGTATGTACAAAATCGCCAAGACCAAGATCACATACTTGCGCGATCATCATGGTAAGCAGTGCGTAAGACGCAATATTAAACGGCACCCCAAGAAATACGTCAGCACTACGCTGATAAAGTTGGCAACTTAATTTTCCATCAGCAACATAAAATTGGAAAAGACAATGACAAGGAGGTAACGCCATATGATCCACGTCAGCCACATTCCAAGCGCTCACAATCATGCGACGACTATCCGGGTCATTTTTTATTGTATCTATTAAATTTGTAATCTGATCCACTATTTCACCATTCGGCGTTGGCCAAGAACGCCACTGATGTCCATAAACCGGGCCAAGGTCACCATTTTCATCTGCCCATTCGTCCCAGATGCGAACACCATTATCTTTCAAATATTTGATATTGGTATCACCCGCAATAAACCACAAAAGTTCATGAATAATCGATTTTAAATGAAGCTTTTTGGTCGTTACCATCGGAAAGCCGTCTTCAAGGTTAAAACGCATTTGATGACCGAATACACTTCTTGTTCCGGTACCTGTTCTGTCTTCTTTTGTGGTGCCTTCATCACGAATGCGACGGGCAAGATTAAGGTATTGTTGCATGATATTCCAATTAGATTTCTATAGCCTGATACATAAATGACATAATTATTTCAGCAAATCTATTTAAATTTTAACTCTTTACCCTTATATATAGGGAGTCGGGCAACCGACTATGGCAATAAACTGTTATATGGAATAAACGTTACGGACCCGGGGGCGGTACCCGGCGCCTCCACCATTATCTTAAGTTATTGATTATGGGGGCGAAATAGGATCGACGTGCGCAATAAAGATATCGCTTTTGCTCAGCATGATACCGCTGTGACGGATCAAAACTCTACAAATGCAAACGATAATGAAGCATTTGCTGTAGCAGCTTAATAAGTTTCGCTACGCGGGGTTCGGTGGGCACCTAGCAACAGAAGCCCACCACTTCTTATAATAATCAAGCCGAATGAATGAAAATGACTCGCCCAGAATAAATCTTGTAGCTATAATCTTTTTATTAAAGAGTCGTACAGAAAGAAGTAAGAAATTTAAATGACCGATGAGACAATCAAATATGATGAAATGGTGCAGGACGCGTTAATTGGCGTTGTTCGCAATTTGCTAATAGATACTGCAAAACATGGGTTACCAGGCGAACACCATTTTTATATTACTTTTCAAACAACACATCCAGATGTGATCATTCCTTCGTATTTAAGAGACAGATACGAAGAAGATATGACAATTGTTTTACAAAACCAGTTCTGGGACTTAAAAGTTGAAGAAGATTTTTTCGAAATTGCGCTAAGTTTTAATCGCAATAAAGAACATTTATCTATTCCTTTTGAAGCGTTGTTAGGCTTTTTTGATCCAAGCGTTGATTTTGGCCTTCATTTCAATTCAGAAATTGATGCAACTGTCGAAATTGCAGAAGCCGAAGAAGTTGAAGAAGTCGCTATTACTTCAGCAGATAACACAGAAGATAAGACCGATGGCAAAGACAACATCGTGACACTTGATGCTTTTCGAAATAAGAAATAATCAACAATTCCGGAAATAAATCCATGACATCTCCAAAATATACCGACATGTATGCTCAAGGACCGAGCGATACAGAATACCGTAAAATCACATCTGATTATGTTTCAACAATTGAAGTAGACGGAAAAGAAGTTTTAAAAGTGGATAAAGAAGGCCTGCGTCTATTAACTGCAGAAGCAATGAGAGATATTTCCCATCTGTTAAGAGCGTCTCATTATGAAAAACTTGCAAAAATCCTAGAAGATGACGAAGCATCAGATAATGACCGCTTTGTCGCAACGGAACTCTTTAAAAATGCGAACATCGCTGCGGGAATGGTACTACCGAGTTGTCAAGATACTGGAACCGGGATCATCATGGGTAAAAAAGGACAGTATGTCTGGACGGAAGGCGATGATGCGGAAACCTTAAATCAAGGTGTGATTGATACCTTCACGCAAACGAATTTAAGATATTCACAACTTGCACCACAAAGCTTATTTGAAGAAAAAAACACAAAAACCAATGGCCCAGCCCAAGTTGACGTTTATGCAACAGAAGGTAACGAATATCATTTTCTATTTGTTGCTAAAGGTGGCGGCAGTGCGAACAAAACATTTCTTTATCAGCAAACACCTGCGGTATTGCGAGAAGATAAATTAACAGAATTTCTAGATGAAAAAATCCGAACATTAGGAACGGCTGCCTGCCCTCCTTATCATTTAGCCATCGTAATTGGTGGTTTAAGCGCCGAACAAAACCTTAAAACCGTCAAGATGGCAAGCACACATTATTTAGATGATTTGGCGACCGAAGGCGGTGAATTCGGTCAGGCCATTCGCTGTCCTGAAATGGAAGAAAAAGTACTTAAAATGACACAAGACTTTGACATTGGAGCGCAGTTTGGTGGTAAATATTTTTGCCATGATGTCCGTGTTATTCGTATGCCCCGCCATGGTGCCTCGGTTCCAATCGGCATTGGTGTATCCTGTTCGGCTGACCGTCAGGCAAAAGGTAAAATAACAAAAGATGGAATATTCCTTGAGCAATTAGAGCGCGACCCAGCCGGCTTTATGCCGGATATTCCAGAAGATAAATTAAGTGATAGTGTTGTAAAAATTGATTTAAACCGTCCCATGGATGCTGTTCGTGCCGAACTTAGCAAACATCCTGTTCGCACAAGACTTTCATTAACAGGAACCATTGTTGTTGCTCGCGATCTCGCTCATGCGGCGATTTTGAAAAAACTGGAAGACGGCGAACCAATGCCGGATTATCTTAAAAATCATATTGTATATTATGCAGGTCCCGCGAAAACACCCGAGGGCTATGCCTCGGGTTCATTTGGTCCAACAACGGCAGGACGTATGGATAGTTATGTGGACACTTTCCAAGCAGCCGGCGGAAGCCTGATTATGCTTGCCAAAGGAAACCGTAGCAAACAAGTTACCGACGCATGTGCAAAACACGGCGGTTTCTATCTTGGCTCCATCGGTGGTCCAGCAGCGATATTAGCCAAAGATAACATCACGAAGGTAGAAGTTCTCGATTTCGAAGACTTCGGTATGGAAGCCGTTTGGAAAATTGATGTAAAAGATTTCCCTGCCTTTATTATCGTTGATGATAAAGGGAATGATTTCTTCAAAATGCTATAACAAGTTCCAATTGGATAAAAAAATGAGCAATGACGATGAAATTCTTAAAAAACATTCCGTTGTCATTGCCGGGCATCAAACCAGCATCACACTTGAAAATATTTTCTGGTCAAAACTAAAAGAAATCGCCCATAAAGATCAGAAAAGTTTAAAAGAGCTCATCACTGAAATTGATCGTTCCCGCACAACAAACCTAAGCAGTGCCATTCGTGTCTATATATTAAAACAAGCGACTATTAATCATTAGTCGGTGGCTTATTAAACAATCTTTCTAAAAGCTTGGTGCCCAGATCTTCCACAGATCCTGGTTTTTTTTCATCTTCAACTGTTGCTTTTGATGCTGGCTCTTCAAGCTCAGGCTCTATAAAGGTCTCAAGTGGGGATTGTGGCTCATTGCGAGGTTCTTGTTCTACTTTAGGCATTTGCGCCGTTCCACCAGCAGGTGGTGATTGCGGAGCTGTTCCACCAGTTCCTGAAGGAGCCGCAGGTTGACCGCCAAATATATTCCCTAACCCGCCGTTTCCTTCAACCATATTTTGAAGAAGACTTGCCGCGATTTTCTGGCCAATGAACCCTTCGAGTGCTTTCGTATTATATTTAATTTGCGGATTATGAAGGTCACCAACAATATTAAGCCCTATTGGTGGTGCATCGGGATGTTCACTGAGTGCCATATCACCGGTTACATTCAAATTCCACTCCGCTAAATTAATAGCCATATTTACGGCGCTATCTGCGCCAAGCATTTTAATATCAAAGGGACTAAGTTCAATAAAACCATTCTTCATCGTGATAATACTATTACCCCCTTGATAAGGAGTTTCACCACCTGATAATGTCGCCGTCAGTAAACGTAGAAAACCGTTTTGGTTGCTAAGATCATTTAATTGCTCACTTAATCTTGGAATATCCAATCCACTGATTGCGCCAGGAGAGGCCACTACCTCACCATCACCATTTAAAGATGAAATAAGTGCACGTTGACTAACACCTTTCCCGGTAATTGATTGGTTCATATCAAAGCTACCGGATACAGGACTAATCCCTGCAAACGTTGATGTTGCTTCTGCTAATGTTGCACCAGTTAGTGCAAGATCCATTTTCAAATCGCCTGTGCTATTAAAATTTCCGGCTACATTTACGTCGCCACCAAATAACTTACCTGTAAAGTTATTGATATTGATAACGCCATCTTTTAGGACCGCCTCAAAACGTGGGTTTTCAAAATTATAATCATCATATTGAATAGCGTTTGCTGTTATTCTAAAAGTACCATCATATTCATTAAGTACTTCTAGTTCCATTGGCTCTTCGCTCCATTTACCCCAATCCTCTTCAACGGGAACTTCGGGTTCTGGTTCCATGAAATCTTTAACGGGAATTTGATCAAGTACCATTGTGAATTCAAAATTACTTTTCTGTCCTGGCGCAAGATCCGCATTTAGTGCACGTAAATCACCATTACCAGTAATTTTTGTTGGTCCAAGTTGCCCTGCAATATTTTTAAGTGAAATATCGCTCATATTCCCTGAAGCGGTCATTTTAAGTTCAATAGGTCCAAGTTCTGTATTAGAAGGTCTAAAATCAATGCCAAGACCACGAATAAATTCGCGCATATCTGGTCCGGAAAGATCGACAGCCATATCAAATGAGGAAATTTCATATTCAGCAGTTAAGTTTGTCCGTCCTTTTAAAGCAATTTCGCCGCCTGCTAATGCGAGAGTTCCATCCACATCAACCAATCCTTTAGTACCTTTAATGGATGAATTAATTGAAATCTGACGATCGTCAGCTGCCGCCGGTTTCGTTCTGGGAAGGTCAAATTGATCTATTAAACTTGCCAAACTCGGATTGGACCCCACAATATTTAAATCCATTGTACCAATTTCCGGAAGCTGCTTTAAAGTTTCACTTCTAACATCGCCTTTAACATCAATCTTGCTGCTGCCTAAAGTTGATTTTATATCGACATTCATCGCTTCAAAATTTCCGTTCATACGCGTATTAACGGCTACAGAACCGACATCCGCAATATCAAAATCTGTCTTAAAACGATAAGCTCTTTGAAGGGGTACAAGGGATGATGCTGTCGTATTAAAGGACGTTTCAAATTTTGGATCATCTTTTAATGAATTACCAATAAGAGAACCGTTTAAATCAAAGCCCGCATAATCGGTCACATCAATTGTCTTTGCGTTTAAGTTACCATCAAACAACTCTCCTCTAAGATTTACTTCTTTAACAGCAATCCCAGTTGTGGTTAAGCTATTCATCTTAATATTATAATTGGCATCGAAATCTGCAAGCATTGCAACTAATTCTTTTAAATCTAGCGGCTCATCATTTTGTTCCGGAAGATAGTTATCAACATTTAAATTGCTAATTTCGGCATCAATTCCAAAAGATGGCCTCTCTTGCAGGGCATAAGATAAGCCACCTTTAAATTGAAATGTATCAAGTGCACCATCAATCCCATAAACTTGAATTAAATTCTCATCAGCGCGAACTGCACTGGCATAGGATAGTCTTGTTAACCGACCCGTTGGGATCGTTGACACATCAACCTTCAACCACTCAAGAAATGCTCTTAAATTCCCAGAGCCGAGTTTCACATCACCTATAAATTGGGGTTTATTTTCAGGTAAAGATAAAACACCATTCCAAGAAAGGTCAGATCCACCGGGCATATTAACCCCGGCATTTGAAAATTCGATACCACCATCATTTGCCGTTAATGTCATTTCTAACTGACTGGCGATTTTTTCATTATATTGAAGCGCACCTAGTTTAAATTCAAAGGCTCCTTCCAAATCTTTTAAATATGAATAATCCGGATTATCATCATTTGATGAATTGTTTTCATCAACTGCGGCTGCAGATAAAAAGCTATCCAAATCAAAACTATTAACATTTAATCCACCTTCAAAACGTGTGAGTGCGCCAAAGGTAGCTTTTAAATTTCCGCTACCTCTGCTTTCACCCATTTCAAATTCAAATGTAGATATATTGATTGCATCGCCACCATACGCGACTGTAGTTTCTAATGTTAGCGGCTGATTATATTTAGGTCCATTTAGATTGGTATTGGCCGTATCCAACAATGAAACGGCCGTCATTAAATCTCCAACGTCTCCGGCAACTAAATTGATTTTTCCATCACCTGCAGGACTTTGACTATCAATATCAACACCACCAGAGAATTTAATTTCAACGTCATTATCCATAAGACTTGAAGCTATATTGATAGGAACTTTACGCCCTTCTCGGATCCTACCTATCATAATTTGCGCAGATACAGGTAAATTTTTATAACGGACATTACTATCAATTTCAAAAGGACCACTTAGGCTTTCCATTGAAACATCCGCATTAATATTTCTTAAAACTTCTTGGACGTTCGACGTAAAGTCTTGATAACTAATTTGACCATTTTCAATTTGAAATTGCTCAAAGCTTAATTCAGTTGTTCCTCCACTATCAGAATTACTTTCCGAACCAAACTCCCAATTCCCTTTACCATTTGCATCAACTTCAAGCGCAATGACCGGTTCAACAAGAATAAATTTCTTAACTTGGAACTCACCCCTTAATAACGGGAAAAAAGCAACATTAACATCGACTGATTTTAAGGTCACAAAATTTTCTGCGTCGCCACCCTCAACATTTGATATACTGACGTTTTCTGCAGAAAAAGCAGGAGACGGCAATATCGCAAGTGACAGATCACCATTAATTTTCACCGTTCTTTCACTAAGGTCAGAAGCCGTCGTTTCTATTTCAGCTTTATATTTATTCCAATCAACAAAGCTAGGCGCCACAAGTGCCCCGCCTATAAGAAGAACCAATAATATTCCGGCAATAATGCCTAATTTTTTCATTTAATATCCGCCGTTCATCAAATAATAATGATTAGTTTTTAGCTATTCGCCACTTTTTAATTATACATAACGTGAAAATAGTGGCAATAATTGATCAACATATTATGAATATTATATATATATTTTTATTTAAGGGGAAAAAAATCAAATATGTTGGAAAAGGAAAGCAGTTCTAATCAACAATCTTTCTTAAGTCAGATGCAGATCGGGAAATATATGAACGTTAATGGTAAAACAATCGGTATATTGTTTGCTGTTCTCGTTGGTGCACTTGTCGCTTATGCGGCCATTGGTATCCGTTTTCTTATTCATATTGCGCAATTATATTCTCTGGGTACTTTTTCTGAAAATATCTATGATTTTGTTGACACTTTAAAATGGTGGCAAATTCTTGGGTCTACTGTATCAGGTGGATTAATCATCAGTTTTATATATTTCTTTTTTATGAGTGAGAAAAAAACAGGTGCCATCGCAGAGGTTATGGAGGCCTATACTTATAAAAACAGAAAAATGAATATTAAAGATGGTATTTTTAGTGCGATTTCGGCGGCTATTGCATTGGGTACAGGGTCAGGCGCAGGCCGTGAAGGTCCTGTTGTACATTTAGGGGCAACATTATCTGTCTGGGTATCAGATAAATTACATTTACCGCCTAAAATGTGCAGAACTTTGTTTGGTTGTGGTGTAGCTGCGGCGATTTCCGCTTCATTTAACGCGCCGATAGCAGGTGTTTTCTTTGCACTTGAAGTTATCCTAGGACATTATGCACTTCATGCTTTTGCACCAATCGTAATTTCATCCGTTACCGCCGCCATTATTTCTAGAATTCATTTCGGTGACTTTCCCGCTTTTATTATTCCCGATTACCAAATTATCAGTTTTTATGAGTTTCCGGCATTTTTAGTATTAGGATTTATCAGTGCTATATTTGCAATGATAATAACGAAATCGGTCTTTTTCGCCGATGATATGGCGAGTAAACTGCCCTTCCCCCCATGGGCGAGACCACCATTAGGCGGATTAGCGGTTGGCCTTATTGCTATTTTCTGTCCTTATATTCTAGGAGTAGGTTACGGTACTACTGACGCTGCTCTAAAAAATATTATTTCCTTTGATTTACTTTGTATTTTAATCATTGCAAAAATTGCGGTCACTTCAATTTCACTCGCCTTTAGATATGGTTCAGGTATCTTTAGCCCATCACTTTTACTCGGCGCCTTAGTCGGTGGCGCATTTGGGTTTATTATATCTTTAATATTCCCTGAACAGGCAAGTAATAGCGGCCTCTATGCTATTGTCGGCATGGGCGCCGTATCATCTGCCGTCCTGGGTGCACCTATATCAACAATATTAATAATTTTTGAACTTACTGGTGATTATCAAATTACACTTGCCTTAATGGCTGCCGTCGTCACTGCAAATATGATCACCAACCATTATTTAGAATCGTCATCTTTTTTCCATCTTCAATTAAAACGTAAAGGTATAGATCATGAGGGGAGCCGCGCACAAAAATTAAGCCGACAGATTATAGTTCAGAATATAATGACCAATGATTTTGCTGTGGTGGTTACAGATACTGATATTGAAAGAGTTAAAAATCTTATTCTTAATTCAAAAAACAACAGTCTTTTCGTTGTTGGTGATAAGTTTAATATACGTGGAATTATAACATTGAATGAATTACGTCACTCACTTGATAGTGACAATGAAATTGAAGAAATGAATGCGGATAAAATTTGTAGACAGCAAAACTTCCATCTCTCTACAAATGACACTCTAGAGCAAGCTATCTATCTATTCAAACAAACCGGCGAGGACTTTATTGCAGTTCTTGATGATAATGATCTTACAAAAATTGTAGGAGTTCTCTCCCAAGTAGAGCTGCTTCGTAGTTATAATAAAGTGCTTATTGAAGCCGAAGATTTATAATCTACATTTTAATCGTTTTTCATCTGTCAATTTTTCTTAAGTACGCTATATATGGGCAATGTCTGATCCATTTGACCTAGATAATTTACCCTCAACGCCATCGCGCGAAGAAAATTCTAATGCGAATATTCCGCCCTTCTATTTAGAGGGTTTGAATGCCCCGCAATTAGAAGCAATTGAAAATATTGATGGACCACTTCTTGTTTTGGCGGGGGCCGGAACAGGAAAAACACGCGTCTTAACCACTCGTTTAGCTCACATATTAGCTACCGAACGTGCATTCCCGAATCAAATTTTAGCGGTAACATTTACCAACAAAGCGGCAATGGAAATGAAGGAACGGGTTGGTTCAATCATTGGTGATGCCGTTGAAAGTATGTTTTGGCTAGGCACATTTCATTCTATATGTGTGAAAATATTGCGACGCCATGCCGATCTCGTTGGCCTTGGGACGAATTTCACGATATTAGATCAAGATGACCAAATCAGACTTTTAAAACAATTAATCCGTGCTGCAGATATTGATGAAAAAAAATATCCACCAAGGATGCTCGCTGGTCTCATTGATAGCTGGAAAAACAAAGGTTTTCTTCCCGCTCAGGTTCCTGCTAATGAAGCACACTCATATGCCGAAGGAATGGGAATAAAATTATATGCGGCTTATCAAGCCCGTTTAAAAGAATTAAATGCAGCGGACTTTGGTGATTTAATTTTATTATGTGTAAATCTTTTTCAAAAACATCCAGATGTTCTCAGAGAATATCAAAGCCGATTTAAATATATTTTAATCGACGAATATCAAGATACTAATATTTCCCAGTATCTATGGCTTAGACTGCTCGCCATGTTACATAAAAATATATGCTGTGTTGGGGATGACGATCAATCGATTTACGGCTGGCGCGGCGCAGAAGTCGGCAATATTTTACGATTTGAAAAAGATTTTGAAGGTGCAAAAGTTGTAAGGTTAGAGCAAAATTATCGTTCAACAACACATATCCTTGGTGCGGCCAGCGGCCTCATTACCAGCAATCAAGACCGTTTAGGAAAAACACTCTGGACCGCAAAAGAAGGTGGTGAAAAGGTTACCATTAATGCCGTTTGGGATGGGCGAGCGGAAGCGCGGGCTATCGGCGACATGGTCGAAGATTTACAACGTCAAAAACAGCCTTTAAATGAAATGGCCGTGCTGGTTCGTGCTGGGTTTCAAACACGTGAATTTGAAGAAAACTTTTTATCACTTGGTATCCCTTATCGTATTATTGGCGGCGTTAGATTTTATGAGCGCGCAGAAATCCGTGACGCAATGGCGTATTTAAGAGTTACAAATAATCAGGATGATGATCTCGCATTTGAAAGAATTATTAACGTCCCCAAGCGCGGGATTGGTGACAGTACAGTCGCAAAGCTGCACCGTATTGCACGTGCCGCGACAATGTCATTGATGCGGGCGTCACGTGATATTATCGAAACAGAAGAAATTCCCAAAAAAGCGAGAAATTCGTTATCTACATTAATTGCTAATTTTGATCGCTGGCGGTCACTTACTTCTGATATCAGCCACATGGATTTGGTGGATACGATCCTTGAAGAAAGCGGATATTATGAGAAATGGAAAAATGATAAATCACCGGATGCACCCGGAAAATTAGAAAATTTGTCTGAACTCATAAGGGGTATGGAAGCTTTTGAAAATTTAGAAGAGTTTTTAGAACATGTATCGCTCGTCATGGAAAACACTGCTAAAAGCCAATATGATAGCGTAAGTATCATGACTTTACATGGATCAAAAGGACTTGAATTTGATACTGTGTTTTTACCGGGCTGGGAAGAAGAGCTATTCCCAAGCAAAAAGTCCTTAGAAGAGTTAGGCGAACAAGGCCTTGAGGAAGAAAGAAGACTTGCATACGTTGGGATAACGAGAGCGAAAAAACGCGCCCATATATTTTATGCTGCAAGCCGATATATGTTTGGTAACTACATGTCACTAATTCCTTCACGTTTTATCGCCGAACTCCCTGACGAACACGTCGAAAAACATGGTCAACAAGGATTAAGCAGCCTCGATCACGGTACATTTGGCCGTTCTTTTGATGCTGCGCCTAATTTAGGATTTAATTTTGGTGAAGGGCGTGAGAATTATCAATTAGATCGCAGTAAAGCCAAAAAGCGCCCAACATCTTCTGCGCGCAAAGCACCCGTCACAAAATCTTCTTTTTCCATAGGTGATCGTGTTTTTCACGACAAATTTGGTTACGGTAAGGTCACATCAATAGATGGCAATAAACTTGTGATCGACTTTGAAATGGGTTCAGTACGCAAAGTGATGGATAGTTTTATAAATCCTGCTTAACGAATTTTTATTTTACTATCTCTTTTTGCTTTTAAATCGAGAATCTCTTTCGGCTTACCAAAAACGTCAACACTGCCTGAACCCGAGCCATCAAAAACTAGTTTCTCTGTGGCATAAACTCTTGAATTTCCGGAACCGGATACATCAATCTCGACGACTTCGCAAACAAGGTCTTTTGCATCAACATCGCCTGAACCGTTTATTTCAATTTCCATTCTAGTGCAACTACCACCATCAAACTCGACATTTCCTGATCCATGAATTTCTACATCGACGTCATCGCCAGCGATTTCATCCATTTCAACATCACCTGAACCATGCACCTCAATCACCACTTCTTCACTTTTACCTGTGACATATATATCGCCTGAGCCATGTATTTGAAGTTCTAGCTCTTCGTTATCTACGCCGACAATCTCAGCGTTACCGGATCCATTGATCTCAAATGCTTCAATATTCGGCATCGTAATGGTAATATCTAAATTACCGTTATTGCCTCGGCCAAAACCGAACCAACCACCAAATCGCTTTTTATTACTGATTTTTAGAGTATCTCCATCACGGTCAAAAACTGTATTTTCAATACGTTTCTCATCGCCTTCGACCTCAATAGAATAATAATCATCAATAATTACGTTCACATTGGTCGACGTGTTTAGTTCGATTTTATCGAAATCAGTGATATCTGATATTACTTTACGTTCTTGTGCGTAAGCGAGCGAAATAGCGGCCACAGAAATGGCCGCCGTTAATAATATTTTTTTATAAATCATACTCATATAATACACCGATTAATGAATTCGAATTTTGCTTCTGCGTTTCGCCTCATGGTCTATCACAGTTTGGGGCTTGCCGTAAACCTCAACATTACCAGAACCATGGCTATCAAACGTTAATGAGTTGCTCGCGTACACTTCGGTATCTCCTGAACCGGCGACTTCTACATTAACATCCTGGCATTGCATATCTTTTGCCTCTACATCACCTGAGCCATGAATATCAATTTCAAGCGACTGACATGTTCCGCCGTCCAGTTCAACATCACCTGAGCCATTAATAGATATTTCTACATCTTTGCCCATGACTTCACCCATGGAAATGTTGCCAGAACCATTAATGCTAATATCCAGTTCTTCTGACTGTCCCTTTACAAAAATGTCTCCTGAGCCATTCACATTTAACGCGAGTGATGAATTATCAACACCTTCAATATCAGCATCACCTGAGCCATTAATTTGCATAGATTCTATGTTTGGCATAACGATAAAAACTTCCATATCCTGATCACTATCATAATTAAAACGACCTTTTTTATGTTTTATTTTTAAAGTGTCATCTTTCATTTCAAGGACCGTATTACCAATACGTTCTTCATCACCAACCATTTCAATTGAATATGTACTTCCCATCTTAATGTTTACATCAGATGAAGTATTTAATTGTACTTTCGTGAAACCTGATAGATCAGATGATTTGGTAATATCTTCCGCTAAAGTTTCTGTTACTGATGAAGCATAGAGTGCAGCCGTTAGTGCTGCGCCGGATACACCGGCAATCTTAAATAATTTATTCATAATAACCTCCTAGATTATCTTCCGTGTTTATTATTTTTTTAATGAATGGTTATATTGCTAAACCATCCATCGCTTTTTGTTACTTCACCCGGGTTGCCATAGACTTCTATGCTACCCATGCCGCTAATATCGGCATCTACTTTTTCGCTGGCAAAAATTTCAATATTACCAGCCCCCTTCAAATCTACTTCGACTTGCCTACAGTGCAAATCTTCGGCTTCAATATTCCCAGCTCCTTTGAAATCAAGAATAAGCCATCCACATTTTCCTTCGACTTCGATGTTTCCCGCACCTTTCAAGTCAAATTCAACCTCTTCACTGTCAACTCCTTTGATGTCGGCATCTACTGCGCCCCTTAGATCCAAGCCAGTAAATTTCGGCATCGTAATTGTCACTTTTGGGCTATCTGTACCTGCACGGTCCCATATTTTTTTATCGCCGTCTTTATAAATTACAAGCTTTTCACCGCGCACCCTCATCAAAAGGTGATCAACAATTTCTTCTTCGCCTTCAATTTCAATTGAATAATCTTCACCAACCATCACATCGATTTCGATACCAACTTCATCAATTCTTATTTTATCAAAGCCACGAAGGTCTCTTTTTACAGTAATTTCTTCGGCTTTAACGGGCGAAAGACCAATCATCAAAACTGATGTAAAAATAAATAATGCTGAAAAATACTTTGTCATATTGGGTATCTCCTATAGATTGATATTATATTTAAAGTCTCAAGCTTGAACAATAGCCCAACAAACCGCTTATCGCATTTTGCATGCACTTTATCGCAATTCTTCATTTGTTATGCTGGAAATTCACGTCCATTACGTATAAACCTGACCCTATCGGAAAGTTTAATGACATCGCATGACCATATGACAGATATGAAAACCTGGAAAATAAGCATTACATCTTTAAAAGAATATGTTCCCACTATAGAAGAGGTTTTATACAGCCTAGATTTTGAACATTTCCCTACTGTTTCTAGCTTCGAAATTATTGGAAATGAAGACTATTGGACGGTAGAAGGATATTTTAATAACGAACCGAACAGCATAACTTTATCGTCAGAAATTAAGCGAACGGCTGGAATTTTTGGAATTGAGGCTCCAAGAGCGGAAATTGAATTATTGGACAATAAAAACTGGGTTGCCGAATCCCAAATCTTATTAAAACCTATTGAAGCCGGAAGCTTCTTTCTTTATGGACAGCATGATTTCAACGACATCCCTGAGGATAAAATCAGCATTCACATCGAAGCCGGCGAGGCCTTCGGAACTGGTGGCCATGAAACCACCGCGGGCTGTTTATTGCTTTTAAGCAAATTATCTGAACATATAAAACCATCAACTATTCTTGATCTTGGTAGCGGCAGTGGGGTTTTGGCAATAGCGGCTGCAAAATTATGGAACACAAAAATCATCGCTGCTGATATTGACCCAATTGCTACAAAAACAGCTAAAGCGAATATCTTACAAAATAATATTCCCTTGATAGAAGATAATAAAAGTCAAGATAACGGTATTATATGTTTAACAAGCGATGGATTTGAAAACAGTATTCTAGCAAATCATGCACCCTATGATTTAATAATTGCGAACATTCTGGCTAAACCATTACAAATTCTTGCAGAAGGTATTACCGATAATTTAAAAGAAGATGCATATCTCGTTTTATCAGGATTATTAGATGTTCAGGAAGAGGCCGTATTAAACGCTTATAAAGCACAAGGCTGGGAATTATTTGACCGCCAAATCATTAATGAATGGCATTCATTACTTCTAAAAAAGATATAAAAAATGCGACTTTAGAAATTCAAAGTCGCATTCTAATTATGAAACTGCTTCAATAGAAGACTGATTATCATTACTATGAGTTTTTACCCAATTATCATTCATTGATTGATAACCTTTGTCACCAAGTAGTTCTATAAAATCATAATCTTCTGTACTCTCTTTTACAAAAGTTGAAACCGTATCAATTAATTCATTGATATCTTGTGTGTAAGTTGTTTCAAGAAGATCTGTTTTAGGTACATAGTTATATTCCTTCAACAGATCCATGAAACTATACGCTTTGAATATATTTGTCATTGATCTATCCTTAAATCTGCTGAATATTAATCTCTTTAGATGCTGGTAATCTTGTAAGAGACGTTATACCCATTCATATATGTAAGGAGTAGAGGGAAAAATTCACCTACAGCCATGCAATAATTGCATAACTAAATAAGAGCTAACCATTCTTCTTCGGTCAGCGTTTTAATACCTAATTCGTTAGCTTTCTTAAGTTTTGATCCTGCACCAGGGCCAGCAACCAATATGTCGGTTTTCGTAGAAACAGAACCGGCCACTTTTGCACCAAGGTTTTCCGCAGACGCTTTTGCCTCTTGTCTGCTCATTTTTTCTAATTTTCCGGTAAATACTATAATTTTTCCCGCGATCTCTGAATTTCCTGTTTCAGGTGGTGTAAATGCTTCTACGGTTATTTGAGAAAGTAAATCGCGAATAACCACCATATTTTGTTCTTCATCGAAGAAATCAATGATGGCATCAGCAACTTTCTCTCCGATCCCATCGATGTCCAAAAATGATTGATATTCAGAACTTCCTTTATCTGTTGCTATCTCAATATTATTTAAAAAATTTTCAATCGTTAAATAATTGAGGCACATTAAACGCGCATTCTGCTGACCTAAATGTCTAATTCCTAATGAAAATAGAAAGCGGTCCATCGATATTACGCGCTTATCATTAATCGCATTCCAAAGATTTTGAACGGATAAATCACCCCAGCCCTCTCTATTCTTTAATGAAGTCACTGGCGATGCATTATCTTTTTCTTCAAGTCGAAAAATATCTGCAGGGCTTTCAATCATACCTTCATTGAAAAAGAACTCAATTTGCTTACTACCTAGTCCATCGATATCAAAAGCATTCCGTGAAACAAAATGACGTAAACGTTCAACCCGTTGAGCTGGACAGATTAAACCACCTGAACATCGCCAGACAACTTCATCGTCTTCACGAATTAAATGACTATTACAGGATGGACACACATCTGGAAATTCAACTGGTGTATTATGCTTTGATGATTTAACCACTGCAACAATCTGTGGAATAACATCACCAGCTCGCTGCACTAAGACTTCATCACCGATTTTAACGGCTAACCGCTCGATTTCATCCGCGTTATGAAGCGTAGCATTTGATACAACGACCCCACCAACGGTAATCGGCTCTAATCTTGCGACGGGTGTAATAGCCCCTGTTCGACCGACTTGATAATCAACTGCATTTAAAGTCGTTAATGCTTTTTCTGCGGGAAATTTATGTGCAATCGCCCAACGCGGTGCGCGCGCGACCATGCCGAGACGCTCCTGATAATCAAGACGATTAACTTTATAAACGACGCCATCAATATCATAATTCAGTTTTGATCTTTTCTCAGATATCAGCTCATAATGTGATATAATTTCTTCAACATCAGTATTCACAAAAACCATGTCATTTGTCGTAAAACCCCATTGCTGAAACTTTACTATAACATCACTTTGTTTGCTCCCTAATGGATCAGAATGCTCGCCCCAGCTATACGCAAAGAACTTAAGTGATCTAGATTTTGTAATTTTACTATCCAATTGACGCAAAGAACCTGCAGCCGCATTGCGGGGATTTGCAAAAGGCTGTTTACCCGCCGCAATTTGCTTTTTATTAAGGGCGTCAAAATCATCCTTGGCCATATAAACTTCACCGCGTACTTCAAGAACATCCGGCCAGTCACCGCCAGATAATTTTTCTGGAATTTGATCAATAGTTTTTAAATTATCCGTAATGTCTTCACCGGTTTTACCGTCCCCACGGGTTAAACCTTGAACAAAAATACCATTTTCATATCTCAATGAAGCTGATAATCCATCAATTTTCGGCTCAGCCAATAACTCCACTTTACTATCATCGTTTAAATTCAAGAACCTTTTAACTCGCCCGTGAAAATCATGGACATCAGCAGCATTAAATGCGTTATCCAAAGATAACATAGGACGTTTATGATCTACTTTTTTAAAACCGCTATTTGGTAAAGCACCTACTTTTTTGCTTGGGCTATCTGGACGAATAAGCAACGGAAACTTCTTTTCAATAAGATTATTTCTATTGCGTAATAAATCATATTCTGCGTCTGTGATTTCAGGGTTATCTTTAGCATGATATAGTTTATCATGATGTGATATTTCTTTTGCAAGCCTAGCGAGCTCTTGCTCTGCTTGTCGACTATCAAGGTCATCAATATCAATTTCACTGAAATCATTCATAAAACTATCCGTTCATCAGGAGCAATTTAAAAGATTATCTGCGGCGGCTCTCGCCTCTTCAGTCACTTCTGCACCTGCAAGCATTCTTGCAATTTCTTCTCTTCGTTTATCTTTACTTAATGATGTTACACCTGTTACAACACTACCGTCAGCATCTGAAGTCATTTTATTTATATACCAATGACTGTTTCCGCGTGCCGCCACTTGTGGGGAATGAGTGATAACCATGATCTGGGCATTTTTCGCAAGCTCTGATAACCGACCACCAACTGCATTGGCAACCGCACCACCTACCCCTTGGTCAATTTCATCAAATATTAAAGTAGCAACACTGGTTTTTCTCGCAAGAACAACTTTTAATGCTAAAATAAATCTTGATAGTTCTCCACCTGAAGCAATTTTAATAAGACCACCAAAGGGGGCACCAGGATTAGTAGATACCCTGAAATCTATTCTTTCACCACCATTAGCATTCCAGTTTTCTTTTTCTAGTGGTTCGATAAAAGTTTTAAAACGCGCCTTATCCATTTTTAACGAAGGCAATTCAAGATTAACATTTTTATCAAGTAAGTCAGCCGCTTTTTTTCTTTCCTTCGTTAATAAGACGACATTTTTCTCAAACTTTTCTTCTGCGATTTTAACTTCACTTTTAAGGCGACTTACTTCTTCATCGCCATATTCAATAGTACTTAACTTTTGCTCAAATTCACTTTTTAAGTCAACGAGGTTATCAACTTGGCAATTATGTTTTCTGGAGGCCGCTCTTAATGAAAAAAGCCTCTCTTCTGTATTCTCCAAATCATAAGGATTAAATTCGAGATTTCTTATAGTGTCTTCCAGTTCTGCAATTGCATCAGTCGTCTCATTGGCTGCCCGCTCAAGACTTTCCGAAACCTTTTCTAATAATCCCGGTGCTTGTGCGGCCATTCTTTCCATTTTTCGAATTGTTGCTCTAAGTACTGTATCCACGCCTTTATCACTGAGAAGTTTATCCAATAAATCACCTAAACCTTCAGAAAGAGTTTCTCCTTGCATCATTCGGCTGCGCTCTTTCGCCAACTCTTCTTCTTCGCCTAACCTTGGATTTAAAGCATTCAATTCATCAAGGTTATGGCGAATATATTCTTCGTCTTGTTTCGCGCGATCTAATTTATCTTGTTCATTAATCAGTAATTCTTTTAATTGAATTAAAGTTTCATAGCTCTTTGAAACCTTTTTTTTAATTCCACTATAATCACCAAAATCATCCAATAAATCTCTATGACCAGTAGGATTAAGAAGTCCCCTTTCATCATGTTGACCATGGATCTCAACTAACGCCTCTCCAATTAACCTGAGCAAGGTAAGGCTAACAGATTGATCATTTATAAATGCTCTACTGCGCCCATCTTTTAAAACTATTCTTCTTAAAATGACTTGGCCATTCTCAAAATCTATTGCTTGTTCACTAAGTAAAGCCCAAACCTTATGTTTATCAGATAATGAAAATTCTGCGGTTACTGACCCTTGGTCTTTACCATGGCGAATTAATTCTTTACCACCCCGAAACCCTATTGCCAGTCCAATACTGGATAATAAAATTGATTTCCCTGCCCCAGTTTCACCACTTAAAACACTAAGACCGTCTTCAAATTCCATTCGAAGGCGGTCTATAAGTACGATATCTTTAATCGCAAGTGAAACGAGCATAAATAAATATACCTCTTAGTTAGCCTGCCGTTGGATTAAATCAGTAGCAAACTCATTCCATTCACTCTCAGGAAAATTCAAAGCAAGAACCTCAGCTGATTTCTTTGCTTCTGTAGATATTCCGAGAGCTAAATAGGCTTCGGTAATTCTTAAAAGAGCTTCTGGCGTATGACTTGTCGTTTGATACTCTTTTATAACATTATTAAATCTACCAATAGCAGCAAAAAACTCGCCATTTTGTTGATAATAACGTCCGATCTCCATTTCTTTACCAGCAAGATGGTCGCGAGCTAGTTCGATTTTTACTCGTGCGTCTTTGGCATAATCTGATTCTGGAGAAAGTCTAATCACATCATTAAAAGCGTTTAATGCTTGTTCAGTATTATTTTGATCGCGTCGTACATCTGCAATTTGCTCATACAAGCTCAAACCTATCATATAACGCGCGTAAACTGCGTTTTTATTGCCCGGATGTAATGCAAGATATCTCTGAGCCGCTAAAATAGCATCTTCGTAACTATTGGCCATATAATATGAGTAAGTAGACATAAGTTGCGCTCGTCTCGCCCAGATAGAATAAGGGTGTTGTCGCTCTACTTCATCATAAGCGATTGCTGCAAAAAACCATTGCCCACGATCACTATATTTTTGTGCTTCAATATAAAGCTGCTCTACTGGCAAATCTCTATAAGCGAGCTTTTCTCCACCACATCCACTTAAGGAGACAAATAAGAGTAATGTAAAAATTACTTTTTGTACCGGTGTTATCAAAGACATAATTTTCATAGTTAGTCCATTTTCAGATTCAAGAATAGATTAATACCGCACATATATAACATGCTTCAAGATAAAACCACCACTGCTATTATTAAAAAATTATGCTATTTACTCAGAAAAATAACACTAGACTTGATTATTTGCATAAAATATACATGTGTTATATAGTAACAAATTCGAATCTAATATAGTAGGATCAAATGAAAGTTTTAAATAAAACAATAGTAACAATCACCTTCTTGATGACTTTGCTATTCGGAAATTCCATATATGCTAAAGACTTAAAGGTGGTCACAAGTATTAAGCCATTACATTCATTGGCCGCTCGTGTCATGGGTGAACATGGTGAACTAGAGCTACTCGTTAACGGCGGTGTGACCCCGCATATATTTCGAATGAAACCCTCTGATTTTAAAAAAGTTGTAAATGCGGATGTACTTTTTTATATTTCACCAAGGTTTGAAACTTTCTTAAAAACTACGTCTCTCGTGGATAGACCATCTTTAAATACAATAGCTTTTGCAGATCAAGAAGGAATAAAATTATATCCTTACCGTGATAGTAAAGTCTGGTTTGCTGAAGAAGGTGAAGATCATCATGGACATGATCACAGCGCAATGGACCTTCATATATGGCTAGACCCAAGCAATACAAGACGCATAGTGACCATAATTGAAGAAACATTGTCCGAATTAGATCCAATGAATAGCAATAGCTATGGACGTAATGCTAAGCTACTTATTAAAGAATTATATGAACAAGAAGAGTTAATCCGTGAGTTATTAAGACCTCTTCGTGACAGTGCGATGATCGTTTATCATGATGCCTTTCAATATTACGAAAGGGCCTATTCCTTAAGAAGTATGGGAGCCATTGAGCTTAGTCCTGATAAACCGCCTAGTGTGAAACATATTTCTGCATTAAAGAAAATTGCTGAAGAGCGCAATGTGACTTGCGTATTAGCGATCCCCGGCACTCATCCAAAAATTGCAATGACCGTAATGGGGGATACAAAAGCAGGGTACGGCGTTGTTGATCATCTAGGACAATATTTAGAGGCCGGCCCACAAAGTTATATGCAGCTTATGTTTGAAATCACGCAAAGAATTGTAGATTGTCAGGAAAAAGAAGAAGCCCTTATGTTTGGTGCAAATTAAGCGGCAGAGCTGTTGTATATTTAACCTGTCTTAAAGTGAAAAATGACGTTGATTCCGATATCAATGGATGATTAAGCAGATGCCCTGCTAAAAACTTTTCGAAAACTTCAACATTTGGCACAACAACAGTTAATGCATAATCATGTTGTCCCAATATAGCGTAACATTCTGTTACTTCTGGACGTTGTTCTATAAAATTTTCAAACTCTGTTCTAGTATCTTCTCCATGACGGCTGAGACGAACATGAATAATCGCAGATACATTAAGGTTGCTTTTCTTTTGATCAAGCAAAGCTACTGTCCCTTTGATGACCCCAACATCTTCTAAATTTTTTATACGCCGCCAAACCGATGTGGCAGAAACGCCCGTAATTTCAGCAATATCCTGATTTGTCAGCGTGGCATCCTTTTGAATGAGGTTAAGTATTTTTATATCCGCCTCATCAAGTGAAATTTCCATTTTGTATTTATCCTTTATATGAAATATTAATTCATTTTTTGCAAAAAAAACTATAAATTAAAAACAAAATTTCATCAATAATGGTTTATATTTTCTTTAAATGAATATTTTTAATAGTAAAGGAAAATGAATTGGCCGACTTATTTGAAAACCCAATGGGTGTTGATGGATTTGAATTTGTTGAATATGCCTCACCTGAGCCAGAGAAGCTGCGTGAGCTATTTAAACAACTTGGCTTTAGAACGATTGCCAGGCATCGTTCTAAAAATGTAACACTTCATAAAGCAGGTGGCGTCAACTTTTTGATCAATGCTGAACCAAATAGCTTTGCTCAGCGTTACGCTTTTGCACATGGCCCAAGTATTTGCGCAATGGCTTTCCGCGTTAGAAATTCTAAAGAAGCATATGATCATGCCATTGCTCAGGGCGCAAACCCTGTTGCACAAGAAGTCGCGCCAATGGAACTATATATTCCAGCTATTGAAGGTATCGGTGGTAGTCGTCTTTACCTTGTAGACAGATACGGTGAAAATTCAATTTACGACGTAGACTTTATCCCTTGTAAAGAAGACAACGTTGAAGAAATCGCCGACACAGGGTTTGAATTTATCGACCATTTAACGCATAATGTATATACGGGACGCATGAGTTACTGGGCAGATTTTTATGAAAGAATTTTCAATTTTAAGGAGTTGAAATTTTTTGATATTGATGGTCAAAAAACAGGCCTTACTAGTAAAGCAATGACGAGCCCGTGTGGCAAAATTCATATTCCATTAAACGAGTCTAAAGATAACTCTTCACAAATCGTTGAATATTTGAACGAATATCGCGGTGAAGGTATTCAGCATATCGCACTATACACAAATAATATTTATGATACTGTCGATATCTTAAAGGCGCGCCAAGTGCCCCTTCAAGATACAATTGATACATATTATGACCTTATTAATGATCGCATTGATGAACATGCAGAAGATGTTGAAGAATTAAGAAAACGCCGCATCCTTATTGACGGCGGAAAAGAAGATGGCGTGTTGCTTCAAATCTTCACAGATACAGTAATTGGTCCTATATTCTTCGAAATCATCCAACGCAAAGGAAATAATGGTTTTGGTGAAGGAAACTTTAAAGCATTATTTGAATCGATTGAACTCGATCAAATGAGACGTGGTGTTATTTAAACCGCTTCTAAAATTTCCATTAAAAAAGGCGGCTTATATAAGCCGCCTTTTTATTTTAGACATAATTATCCTACTTTAATTCGCTTGGCGTCTTAAAAAAGCAGGGATTTCCAAATGATCTTCCGATGGAACCTCTTGAACTACAGGATCCTTTGAAACCTCTGACGCAACTATTTCGGGCTTCACCTCTTCGTTTGTCTTGGAAGGTTCTTTTTCTGCTTTAACTTCTTCAGAATTGTCAGTAACTGAACCATTACCAAAATCAAGCATATCACCTTGCTTCATTCTAGGCTCATTTTTAATAACCGGTTCTTTTTGAACTGCAGCTTCTTTCTTATTACCTAATAAGTTCTGGAAAAGACCTAGCTTCTGACGCGGTTTTTCACGTGGCTCACTATTGGCAAGATCCGCTTCATTATAAGGATCAGCAATTATTTCCGGCTCAACCATTCTCTCTTCAATGGATGGTTCCGACATAACTGGCTCAGGTGCGATAAAAGGTGCGTCTCGGTCTTCAGCAACATTTTCCTCAACCTGAGGCTCTTCCATAGATTGGCGCGCTTCAGAAATATCCTGACGCATACGTTCAACTAGCTCTTCTGCTTCTGGCTCTTGTGATATTTCATCGACAAGATCCAATGGCTCTTCCGAAACAATATCTTCCTCAACAATTGCTTCTTGTTCATCAGCTTCTTGAGATTCAATAACCGGGCTGACTTCTGGAGCTTTGTCGCGGCTATAGGTCTTTTGGGGCATTTCTGCCTTTGGCATTGAACTGGCTTCAATACCTGTTGCCACAACTGATACGCGCATCTTACCATCAAGACTTGAATCAAGCGCAGAACCAACCAAAATATTTGCTTCTGGATCGACTTCACCACGAATTCGGTTTGCGGCTTCATCAACTTCAAATAGCGTAAGATCCATACCACCCGTAATATTGATTAATACACCTTGTGCACCCTTCATTGAAACTTCATCTAGTAATGGATTTGAGATAGCAGCTTCCGCCGCTTCTAATGCACGATTTTCACCTTCGGCCTCACCCGTACCCATCATCGCTTTACCCATTTCACTCATCACCGTACTCACATCCGCAAAATCAAGATTAACGAGGCCTGGGAGCATCATTAAATCTGTTACGCCGCGCACACCTGAATGAAGCACTTCATCTGCCATTGCAAAAGCATCAGCAAATGTTGTTCTTTCATTGGCAATACGAAATAAATTTTGGTTAGGGATAATAATCAAAGTATCAACATGTTTGGATAATTCAGAAATTCCTTCTTCAGCCAAACTCATGCGGCGACCACCCTCAAACTGGAAAGGTTTAGTCACAACGCCAACAGTCAATATTCCTTTTTCACGGGCTTTTTGCGCAATCATCGGCGCTGCGCCTGTACCGGTACCACCGCCCATTCCAGCAGTGATAAAAGCCATGTGGCACCCTTCAAGATGCTCTTCGATAGCATCCATGGTTTCTTCAGCGGCGGCGCGTCCAACTTCAGGACGAGCCCCAGCTCCCAAACCTTGGGTCAATTCCGCACCCAACTGTATTTTTTGCTCCGCTAACGAAAGACTCAAAGCTTGAGCATCCGTATTCGCACAAACAAAATCTACGCCCTTAAGCGCAGCATTCACCATGTTGTTTACAGCATTCCCACCAGCACCGCCAACACCAAATACTGTAATCTTTGGTGTAAGTTCCGTTAATTCTGGCGATGTAAATTCTATCGTCATCTTATTCTCCCAGGATTTTATTGTTAAATCAGGATTCATTCTTCTTTAACAAACAGTTAACCGTACTCTATATTAAGTGATTCGCGCTGTCTTTAAAAAAATGAACCCGAGTCGTTTTTTAATACTTCCGATTCGTTTTATAGCTCTTTTTGCTCTTAATACGAGTCATTTACAATCTATGGTTTAAAACTTTTTAGAAGTTCTCCTTAATCCAGTTACTCAATGTTTCAAAAATACCATTTCCACTTTTTACGTCTTCTTTAAAATGTAATTCTTCCGGTTTCAATGTGGCGTATAACAACAAACCAGCACCAGTTGCAAAACCACCCCCCGCTGTCGTATCGGCAAGGCCATCTACATTTAACGGCCTACCTATTCTGATACTGCAATTAAAAACTTTTTTCGCTAACTCTTCAACACCAGCCATTTGACTAGCACCACCGGTAATAATCAATCTTCTGCCCGCAGTATTCTCTAATCCTGCTTCTTTTATTTTCTCTCGAACGATTTCAAAAATTTCTTCAACTCGCGGTTCAATAATCGAAGTCAGCATTCTTCTTGGAATTGTTGTGACATTTTCTTTACCATTATCACCAATTTGCGTGACATCTATTTGGTTTCTCACCGTTGACATACTTGCAATACAATTTCCGAACAATGTTTTTAATCTTTCAGCGGCTTGAACGGGAGTTGATAATCCTTGTGCAATATCTTTGGTTACGTGATACCCACCAAATGGAACCATATCGCCATAAATAAATTCATTATCTTTAAAGGCAGCTATTGTTGTGACGCCACCTCCCATATCAATACATATGCTTCCTAATTCCATTTCATCCGCTACAAGTGTCGATAAACCTGAAGCATATGGAGAAAATACAATTCCGCTCATATTCAAATGACAATTATTAATACATGCTTGTAAATTTCTAAGAGGGCTGATTGCTGCCGTTGTTACATGCATTTCAACACCGAGTTTTTCACCAAACATACCATTTGGGTTTCGCACCCCACCAACACCATCGATGCTAAAACTAGTTGGACGAGAATGAATGACAAATCTTTCTTGATCATTCAAGTGATGACGGCCCATGTCCAATACACGTTCTATGTCTACGTCACTAATTTCATGGCCCGCGACAGAAACTTCTACGGATAGATGTGTTGATTTTGGCTCACCCGCCGAAAGGTTGACAGTCACATTTTGAATAGGTGCGCCACCAGCCATTTTCTCGGCGGCATCGACAGCTGTACGGATCGCGCTTTCTGTTTCTTCCATATCAACTACTGTGCCAAGGTTTAAACCACGCGATTCACGGTGACCTATTCCAATTACACGCGGTCGGTTTGTTTCTTGATCAATTTCCGCTATGAAGCAGCAAATTTTACTGCTTCCAATATCTAAAATTGCAATGGTCTGATCAGCCATATTAGATCTCTTCTCCTTTACCACTGGTTTTAGCTATCAGACGTCGTCTTGCCGCTTCTTCCGGTGTTAGCCTTACAACTGTTTTATCTTTTATTCGAAAATCAACCGCTAAAATATTTCTTGCTAATAATTTTTCATCCCTTTCAAATTCAATTAAATTTTGCCAAGCTTCGTTCATATCTTCTTCAGGTAACATGATTTTTATACCGTTCTTAAGAATTAAATCCCAACGGCGCCCCCCAATCCAACTTGCAGTTTCAACTCGGTTAAACAAATCAATATTTTGTGATACGGCATTTAATAATCTTTCAAGTGCCTGATCCGCTCCTATACCACTTATCATCGGTAAATCAGCAAAGGCCTCTAAACCAAGGTCCGTAATTCTGACGCCCTCATCTGATAGAACCCATAATTTATTATCAAGTTGCCATAATGCTGCGGGCCGATGTTCTTCGACGCTTATTAGAACACCATCTGGTAATCTTCTGCTGATAGTCGCAACTTTAATCCAGGTGAGTTGCTCAACTTGATCTTTTATGGCGTTAATATTGGTTGCGAGTAAAGGTTCACCAATAGTGACACCAGACGCTTCATAAATTACTTCTTTTGGCGTTTGAAAGGCGCCTTCAATGATAATCTGATCAACGGTAATTCCCGCATCAACAAGACTATCTTCCACCTTATTTTCTGCACTATTAATCCAAGTTGTAATCTGGCCACTACGCCAAAGATAAAGTGACAAAATGACGACTAAGCACACCGCCGTTACGGATAACCCCCTTAAAACCGAATTTAATAACCGACGTCGTTTTAAATTTTTTGCTTCTTGCTCACCTCGACGACCCGATGGTTTATTATATTTCACATCATCTCTTACCGCTCGCATGATGCATCCTCCATCATCCTATGAACCAATTCGGAGAAACTGATCCCCATGTGTAAAACCTGCTCTGGTAAAAGTGACAAAGGTGTCATACCGGGTTGGGTATTGGTTTCTAATATATAAATATCTTCACCGTCCATTCTAAAATCAGAACGGCTCACACCTCTACATCCCAATATTTCATGGGCTTTTTCGGCCATATCTTTTAGGTTTTCTTCCTGTGAAGGCGTTAAATCAGCAGGCAATATATGATCCGTCATGCCGTCTTGATATTTTGCTTTATAATCATAAAACCCTGCTTTTGGTTTTAATTCGGTAACACAAAGTGCTTTATCACCTAATACTGAAACTGTTAATTCACGCCCCGGTATATATTTTTCGACCATTAAATTTTCCGTATCATGCCACGGACCATCCATGTCTTGGTTGAATTCATCGCCATCTGTGACGATAACAACACCTACGCTCGATCCATCATTATAAGGTTTAACGACAAATGGCCTCGGCATAGGTTCTTTTGAAAATAAATCATTCGTTTTCACAACCATATCTGGCGCGCAAGGAATCCCAATAGATTGAAACAGTTTTTTAGAAAGAATTTTATCCATTGCCAATGCGGATGACTTTACCCCGGAATGGGTATAGGGAATTTTTAATGTCTCAAGCACGCCTTGCGCGCAGCCATCTTCGCCCCAAGTGCCATGTAATCCATTAAACACGGCTTGCGGGGATAATTTTTTCAATACTTCATAAATATCTGGTTGCACATCTATTTCTGTGACTTCATATCCTGCGTCTCTCAAACCTTTTGCAATGGCATCACCGCTGACTAGTGACACTTCCCTCTCACTAGACCAGCCGCCTTTTAAAACACAAACATGTTTAAATTTATTCATGCTTCGCGCCCTATTCTCTTAATTTCCCATTCAAGCAAAACACCCGTCTTTTCTTGAACTCTTTTGCGCACTTTTTCACCAAGTGTTTCAATATCTTTTGCTGTCGCATTTCCTTCATTAATCAAGAAATTGCAATGCTTCTCTGAAACTTTTGCGCCGCCGATATTAAGTCCACGACACCCTGCTTCATCAACCAATTTCCACGCGGATTTTTCTTTTGGATTTTTAAAAGTACTGCCGCCTGTTCTTGTTCGAAGCGGTTGGCTTTCTTCACGCGCATCGCCAATTTCATTCATTTTTCTTTGAATGTCTTCAAAATTTCCCGGGCTACCTTTTAATGTTGCCTCAAGAAAAATATAATCATTTGGTACCGAAATATGTCGATATCCAAAGCCCATATCTTGATGTGTTAAAATATGAACATCACCTTGCCTGTCCATTACTCGGGCACTAACAAAAACATCTTCTATTTCTGATCCATATGCTCCAGCGTTCATCTTTAACGCACCGCCAATTGTGCCCGGCACACCTCTAAGAAATTCAAATCCCGTAAGTTCCGCATTCAGCGCTTTTTTAGCGACTGATATATCAGGTGCACCTGACCCTACAGTGATAAAATTATCTTCTACATTTATCTTCGAAAACTTCTTTCCAAATCTAATAACGGCGCCCTTAACACCACCATCACGTATCAACAAGTTTGAGCCCACACCCAATGGCAAAATTTCAACATCATTCGGAAGGGCTTTTAAAAAACAAGCCAAATCCTGCTCATCCTCTGGCGTAAATAGGATATCGGCATTGCCGCCCGTCTTAAACCATGTATATTTTGATATTGGTGTGTCATAATCCAATTTACCGCGTACGAGTGCAGCAAAATTAGTTTTTAGATCATGATCCTGATAGGCCACCATCATCCCCTAATCCTTTTTAGAGCATTCGGCAAATCGTAAGCCCACTGCGAAACACTACCTGCACCAAGAAAGATAACCAAATCACCCTCTACGGCTACCTCAGAAACAACTCCCGCAATATCTTCTGGTCCATTAATTTTTAGAACGTCCCGATGGCCAAAACTTTGAAGTCCATTTATAAGCGCTTCTTGATCTGCCCCCTTAATCGGCGTTTCTCCTGCTTCAAACACTGGCGAAACGATAACCGTATCAGCATCGTTAAAGCAGGCACAAAATTCATCAAACAAGCTTTCAAGTCTCGTATATCGATGCGGTTGCATAATTGCGATAACTTTACCGTTATAAGCTTCACGCGCCGCGCTTAACACGGATGCAATTTCAACGGGGTGATGCGCATAATCATCAACAATCGTTATTTCATCCACTTTATCGACCGATGTAAAACGTCGCTTAACACCGGAAAACTTAGAAAACGTACTTCGTATCACCTCATTCGCAATACCAAGTTCATGAGATACCGCAATAGCCGCAAGTGCATTTAGAACATTATGACGCCCAGGCATTGGCATCTCAATTTTATCAAATGTTGTTATCGTATCATCATGTCGATTGGTAATTTCAACATCAAACACAGCTGAACCTTCGCTGAAAGAAACATTCTTGCCGCGCACTTTTGCTTGTGGGCTAAACCCATAAGTGACAATGCGACGATCAATAATTTTTCCAATTAAAGTTTGAACTTCAGGATGATCAATACACATTGCCGCAAAACCATAAAACGGTACATTTTCAATAAATGTTTTAAAGGCTGCTTTTGCATTTTCGAAATCACCATAAAAATCTAAGTGCTCAGGATCAATATTTGTCACTACAGCAACGGTAGAAGGAATTTTGATAAATGTTCCATCGCTTTCATCCGCTTCCACAACCATCCAATCGCCATCACCAAGCCGTGCATTGGTTCCGTAAGCATTAATGATACCGCCATTAATAACAGTTGGATCATAATTTGCCTCATCAAGCACTGCAGAAACCATAGTCGTCGTGGTCGTTTTACCATGGGTACCAGCAACAGATATACACCATTTAAGTCGCATTAATTCTGCAAGCATTTCTGAACGCCTGATAAGCGGCATTTTATTTGCACGCGCCGCTATCACCTCTGGGTTATCAGGTTGAATTGCCGTTGAAATAACAATACCCCAAGCCCCTTCAAGGTTTTCTTCACGCTGCCCCACGAAAACCTTAATACCGAGATCTCTTAATCTTTTAACATTTGCATTTTCGGATATATCGCTGCCTTGGATTTTATAGCCGAAATTATGCATAACCTCGGCAATTCCACTCATGCCAATCCCGCCAATACCGACGAAATGTAAAATACCGATATTAGTTGGGTGTCCAATTTTATTTGATCCTGTTTGCGTAGTCATTTTTGCGCTGACAATCCTTCATCTTCTGTTTTTTGTTCTATATTATTGGTATTTATGGCCTCTAAATTCCCTTTCACAAGGGCTAAGCGCTCAACGATATCGGCAAGGTCTTTTGTTGCATAAGGTTTACCAATTTTACGAGATTCTTCCGCGGCCAACCAAACCTCGTTGGGATGTCTCGCCATGCGCTGAAGTGTTTTTGCCAATTCCTTTGCATTAAATTGATTGTTTTGATAAAGCCAAGCACCACCATTGGCCACTAACTCACGCGCGTTCGCGGTTTGATGATCATCTGTAGCATGCGGATAAGGAACTAATATTGCGGGACGTCCAGCCGTTGTTAATTCCGCAATTGTTGAGGCACCCGCACGGCCAATGACCAAATGTGACCAACGCATACAATTAGGCAAATCATCAATAAAAGTTGTGAGTTCAACTGCTATCTTGGTATCAGCATAAAGCTCTCTTACGGCTTCAATATCTTCTTCTCTACATTGTTGCGTGACTTGAAGTCTACGCTGAGAAGCTCGCGGTAATGTAGAGATAGCTTGTGGAACAACTTCGCTGAATATTTTTGCACCTTGACTACCGCCTATTACCAAAATTCGAAATATACGATCATCCCCAAGTGTCGGGTAATAAAGATCACCAATATCCACAACTTCTTTACGCACTGGATTACCTGTTACAGCAACAAAATTATATTTATCCCAGTTTGCTTTTTGAGTATCTTCAAATGACAGCGCAACTGCGTCAACGGATTTGGCCATCATGCGATTCACTTTCCCCAAGACGGCATTTTGTTCATGAAGACAAGTGGGTATTTTAAGTGACCTAGCCGCCCGAATTGTTGGAAAGGATGGATATCCTCCAAACCCAATTACAGTTCCAGGATTTAACATTTTTAAGAGCGATTTTGCCTCAAATATACTAACAATAATTTTTGGAATGGCCGCTATTTTTCCAAGCAATCCTTTGCCAGCAAATGTCGCACCATTAACTTCATAAATCTTAACACCTTCAAACAATTTTCGATATTTAAGCCCACGTTTATCCGTAATCAACGTTACTTTATGTCCGCGTTCAACTAGTTCTTCGGAAAGGGCAAGCGCAGGAAACATATGACCACCCGTCCCGCCTGCCGCTA
>NZ_CBFIEP010000136.1:0-2887 GCF_965661635.1 Pseudemcibacter sp.
GGTTAATTTTAATCAACTAAATAATCCCCGGCGTGACGGTGTATTGGTTGCACTAGCGGGGCCAGGCGCTAATATTTTCCTTCTGATTATGGCTGCATTATTACTCAATGTTATGGCTTTAATTCCAGTCTTTATGTCGGATTGGTTTAGGCAAAATATGATTAATATGATTATTATTAATGCAATATTGGCCGTATTTAATATGCTTCCAATCCCACCACTTGATGGCGGGCGTGTCGCGGTAGGGATATTACCGTATCCTCTCGCAAGGCCGCTTAGTCGGCTTGAGCCATATGGTATGTTAATTATTTTAATGGCCCTTTTCATCATCCCGATCGGCGGGCGATATATCGGTTTGAATTTAAATATATTCCAGTATATTGTTATGCCTCCCGTTGAAATAATGCTGGGATGGGCAGAAAATTTAGCGAACCTTTAAAATAATGAATGAAATAGAAGATAACGATATTGATGAATTTGAATTACCAGACCTTCGTCTTGGTAAAATGGATGACGTGAGCGAAGAAGAGCGTCTGATTGTTGATATTGACGGTTTTGAAGGACCTCTTGATGTTCTATTGACATTATCTAGAACTCAAAAAGTAGATCTGAAGCAAATCTCAATATTAGATCTCGTCAAACAATATCTAGAATTTGTTCAACAAGCTCGTGAGTTAAGATTAGAATTGGCGGCCGATTATTTGGTTATGGCAGCCTGGTTAGCTTATTTGAAATCTCGTCTTTTATTACCTGAAGAAGAAAACGAAGATGAGCTTTCTGCAGAAGAACTTGCAGCAAGATTAACATATCAACTTCAGCGTTTAGGGGCGATCCGCGACCGTGCTGCGGAATTAATGTCTCGTAACCAAATGGGAAGGGATATGTTTGCGCGCGGAGCACCGGAACCGGTTATTGTAACGAGGCACCATACATATGAATTAAGCCTTTATGATTTACTCAAGGCTTACTCAGAACAAAAAACGCGGGGTGCGGCGGCAGATATAAGAATTCATAAACGGGCGGTTTATACATTAGATAAAGCCATAGAAAGATTATCCGAAATGTTGGGACTTGCTATTGATTGGACTGATTTAGAACAATTTATGCCGTCTGATATAGATGATCCACAAATAATAAGGTCGGCAAAAGCAAGTATGTTTACGGCGTCTTTGGAACTGGCCAAAAATGGTAAAGCGGATATTATACAAAAACAATTATTCGGCCCTCTTTTCATAAGGGGCAGAAAACAAGAAAACGCAGAGGATGAAGAATAAAATGGAAGTTCATGAACAGATGAGAATATGTGAAGCTCTGTTGTTTGCATCTGATCGACCTTTATCCTCGATTGCTTTAGCGGAACAGTTGCCAGAAGGTAGTGATGCGGATTCTATTTTAAAAGCATTACAAGAGAAATATTCGGATGCAGGCGTTAACCTTGTTGAAGTTGCGGGTAAATGGATGTTTCAAACTGCATTTGATCTAGCGTTTTTGCTTCGTAAAGAAGAAGAAAAAGAAAGAAAGTTATCAAGAGCAGCCATAGAAACACTTGCTATAATAGCCTATCATCAACCAATTACCCGTGCTGAAATTGAAGAAGTGCGTGGTGTTGGTGTTAGTAAAGGAACCCTCGATGTATTGATGGAGGCAACATGGATCAAGCCACTGGGACGCCGCAGAACACCAGGGAGACCAATGACTTATGGTACTACGGAAGATTTTCTTGTACACTTTGGATTAAATAGTGTAAAAGATTTACCTGGCTTAGCAGAACTTAAAGCAGCAGGTTTCTTAGAGAATGTGAACACCTCAAGACTTAACCTTTTAAGTGACGATAAACCAGAAGAAGAGCAACCCGACCTGCCGATGGATGATGATGAAAGCAGTTCTGAGGAGCAGGTAATCTCTTAAAAATATATATTTCTATTGATTTCCTGTTCAAGATCGTTGATCTTTTGCAAAAATAGCGCCTGTCCATTTGTGAAGGCATTGTATGAATTTTAGGAGAGAAACAAATGTCACCTAGTTTACCACAAATCATCATCGTAGTTGTTTTGTTAATTTTACTTTTCGGCCGCGGTAAAATTTCCGCTCTAATGGGCGATGTTGCGCAAGGTATCAAAAGCTTTAAAAAAGGTATTGCTGATGAAGAGCCGCAGGTTGCTGAAGAAAAACCTCAGGTTTCACAGCAAAAGGCTGAAACAGTATCTGAAGAAAAAAATGAGTCTTCAGAAAAATCTGATTAAGTATTAAATAATTTTATTAGTTAGGTTGGATCATACATGTTTGATGTAGGTTTTCCGGAACTTTTTATTGTCGCTGTTCTTGCTATTGTCGTAGTGGGGCCTAAAGACCTGCCCAAGGTTATTCGCTCAGTTATGGGAATGATTCGTAAGGTTCGTGAAATGGGTAGCGAATTTCAAGCCGGTGTAAAGAAAATGGCTGATGAGGTCGAGCTTGATGCTGTTACTCGCAAATTGAATGAAGCAGGAAATGTCAAAATAGACGATAAATCTGCAAGTTCTGCGACGGCAGCTTCAGATTATGATGAATTCGATTATGATGAATATGATTATGAAGGTCATAACTACGAGCCACCTGCACCAAAAAAAGAAGAAAAGCCTGCGGATGAGGACGCCTCAACACCAGCCTCAGATGATAAAGATGAAGCAATAGAAGAAGTAGAAGTGGCTTCTGATGAGAGCCCGGAAGTTGAAGAAAATAATACTCCAGAAGAGTCCGACGAAAAAATAAAGAGTAAAACTGATGACTGAAGAAGCGGAAGAGATTGATGAAAGCTCTGCGCCGCTTCTGGATCACTTGATCGAGCTGCGATCACGATTAATATGGTGTATTGCTTATATAATATTAGCCTTCGGTGTAAGTTTTT
>NZ_CBFIEP010000137.1:0-4836 GCF_965661635.1 Pseudemcibacter sp.
TTATGAACAATAACCGCAGATAAAAAAAGTTGCTCACATCTTTTAATTTCAGCAGACACCAAAAATCCCGTTTTTAAACGGGGCTCAAAGGTCATATTCATCCATCATTTCCATTCCACGTTTCCAATTATGGTGACTTAAAACCCTTTCGCGCCCGGCCTTGGAAATTTGATCACGTTTGTTTCCATCCGCAAAAATTGATATAATCTCTTCTGCATATTCCTCATTTGTCGTCGCGGCTAAAATATGTTCATCGACTTCCGCGTCAACCCCGCGTGCTGCCAAATGACTTGATACCACAGGAATACCCATGGCCATTCCTTCTAAAATCTTATTTTGTGTGCCGCGCGCGATCATTAGTGGCGCCACCATGACTTCACAGCTTTGCGCATGTTTTCTGATATCATCAACGGTCCCCGTCACTTCAACGCCGTCAATGGTGTTTAAATCTAGGACCTCTTTTGTCGGCGCCGCGCCAATCACTTTAAAAGTCACGTCTGAATATTTTTCACGAATAATCGGTAAAACATCATGACAGAAATTAATAATACAAACTTCGTTTGGATAATAATCCATACGGCCTACGAAACAAATACTGTTCTTTTTATAGTCAACATCTACGGGTTTAAAAAAATCACTATCTACACCGTTTGGAAAATACCCTGTTGCGATACCGGTATTAAATTCTTCTAAAGTCTCGACTTCAAAATCAGTTGCACCGCTCCCTAAATCAAATTTTTTGGCAAGTCGCTTTTCGTCAGCTTCTAATTTCTTACCTTCTAGGGCATAACCCATACTGATAGGCCATCTCTTATAATCAACATATGCAAGCCATTTTTGACTATCCATATCACAATAATCAAGCATCTTTGGCGTGTCTGTCACATGTTCCACATATTGCGCCGCAGAAGAACTAAAAACCATTATGAAATCGAACTTTTTATCATGTAATAACTGCTTTACATCGCTGGCCATTTCATTTGAATAAAAGTACCCCATAGATGATGGGTCCTTACTCAACAATCGCAATACCATTCGTATATTTTGCACATTTTCATTAATTTCCGTTAAAAAAAACGTATGGCAATACTCTTTAATGCCTTGGCATTCAGCTGTTTCTTCTGGCGATCTAGACATGGATGCAACCGTAACCTCATGCCCCTGCTCATGAAGATGCTTCACCATATTAAAAGAGCGAATTTTATCGCCTCTGGTTGGTGGGTACGGAAACCTATGACTTAATTTCAAAATATTCCCCAAACATTACGTTTGTTGTTTTATTCTAACGTTGCCAATAATGATTTTGCTTCAATATCATAGCTGGCAAGTTTTACCGTTTCAGTTAACACATTTCGTGCATCATCTAACTTTTCTTGTAGAATCAGCACCTGTGCATATGTTTTTGCCACATCAACATTAAAATCAGGTAAATTATATGCATTAAATGCATATTGATATGCTTTTTCTAAATCCTCTTGTTGTAAATAAATTAGTGCCAGATTGTTATTGGCAACGATGTCATTTTGATTTCTATCTAGTAAATATTCATAATGAAAAATCGCTTCTTCCGTATTCCCATTTTCAAACTGAAAAAGCGCAATAAAATGCCGCATATTAACATCATTTTCATGGGCGGCTAAGTGACTTGAGGCAATTTCAATTGCATGGTCCTTATCACCGGACTTTGAATAAGCTTCCGCAAGTCTATACAAAACCTGATTATCAGAAGCACCTGCTTTTTGCGCTCTTAAGAAGGCGTCTATCGCATCAGCGAACCGTCCTTCCACAATATTGATTTCCCCTTGCAGGATATTACCAATACTTAACGTCTCTTGTTCTAACTTTAATTGATTGGCAAATTGATATGCTTTTTTAAAATCCCTATCTATCTTTGTAATTTCAATGGATTTTAAGATCAGTGGCACGCGGTCCTCAACAAATGGCATACCACGCCCTAAAGCTTCTCTTGCTTCTGAGATTAACCCTTTACTGATGAATGCTTCACTCAAAAGCAAATGACTATCTCTTGTTCCCGGATCAATCTCTATTGATCTCTTTAATAGCCCAATTGCATCATTAATCCGCCCTGATAACAAATAGCCCTTACCTAGCAAAAAATTTGCGATTGAATAATCCGGAAATTGTTGAAGTAGCTGTTCTGCTCTTCTTATGGCCCTTTGAACAACATTTCGTTCATAATAATATTCAATTAACTTTATTCGAGGCGTTATGATATCGGGGTTCGCGCTAATCGCCGCTGATAAATAACGTTCTGCGCGGATATCATCGCCTCTGGAAAGCGCATATTCATATAACAACTCATAGGCCGGTATATAACTCTCATCTCGATTTAAAATAGAATTTAAATGATTAACAGCACTATTCGGATTATTTAATGCAAAATCTATACGGGCTAGCTGAATACGTGCTTGAAAAAAGTCACGGTTTAATTCAATCACTCGTCTGAAATTACTTCTTGCTTCATCGACGCGTCCTTGCTCTAAATATATCAATCCTAGCAAATGATACCCAACTGCATTATTTCTATCATTGTTGACCAAATCTGCTGCTATTGAAAATGCGTGTTCAAAATCCTTCTTATCGATCGCGTTATTTACATCAATGATCGCTTTTTGACTGTTCATTTGTGTTTTATTAATAATACCCGGCAAATCGATAACCACCCCAAAGCTATCCCCTCTTTGAAATTGGTTTAATATATCTTTTTCTTGTCCAGTTAAATTTTCAGACTTTTTCTCAGATGCCGCAGAAAAATTAAGCATAGCATTGTCATTATCACCAGCGAGCGCATATGCGCTTCCTAATAAAATATGATCAAGCTCTGATAAAATATCCAACCCTGAAAGATAATTTAATGTTTCTGCTGCTGCCATTGGGTTGTTTAATTGTAAGTATGCCGCTGATAATAAGGTTCTTGCTTCATGATGATCAGGATCAATATCTATTAAATCTGAAAGTGGCGCAATTACACTATCATAATCCTTGGTGGCATAAGCAAGTTTGCCCCATAACATTAATGCAGGCGGATAATTTCCATAAGCAGTCAGACCGGCTTGATTTAAATATCTGGTCGCCGTCCTAATATTGTTCCCTTCAGCAAAAAGAGTGGCAATCATAAAGTTTGCAAAAGGGTGCCTACTATCTTTTGCTAAAATGCGCCTAAATAAAAGCATACTTTCATCATGACGCCCCAAATTATAAAGCGCAGAACCAAGTTTGCTTTCAATTTCAATTTGATCAGACTTATGAAAATTTGCGCGTTCAAAATATTGATAAGAATTTGTTGAACCCGATCTACGTTCAACCAAAATCCCTTTTAATAAAAGAAATTCTGGATCAATACCGTTTAATGATAATGCTTTATCTACGTATAGCTCCGCCCGGTCATAATAGCCAATCCGGCTATAAAGTCTAGCCATCGGCGCGTATAAATCTGGATGATCATTAAGCAGCACTTCAGCCTGATAAAAATTTAAAAACGCTTCTTCGTAATTTTCTAACTTTTCATATGCCATTCCAAGAACAAGATATGTTTCACCGTGGATGTGTGTCGCTGCATTTTCAATACTTATTTTTTCGAAAAACTCATCCATTTTATTTTGCAGTAAATATGAACGCCCCAAATCCGCTAAAAGTTCATTTTCAGGAATGCCTAATTCTAAAGCACGATTAAGCTCATGCTCTGCAATATCGCCATTATTTAGTTGATTATACTTTTGCGCGATTTGCTGTCTTAACGCCCCGTTATTTACATCATCAAAAATCGCACCCCATAGACCCTCAATTTCATCATTGAGCGCATATCGTTTAAGCTCTGCTTTTGTTGGCTCCCTGGGGACGTAAACTTCTTCAACCTCAAGATCAAGACTATCCTGAGATAAGGCAACATCCATCATTAGGACACCCATAAAAAGTGCTATACTCCCCATACGATAGAGTGATCTCATGCCCATATCCATAATTTGCGCCAAACTCCAGAATCTATCCATTATTTTTCAATATTTATATTATATTGCTTTGCCAAACCATATAGTGTCGGCCGGCTAATGCCAAGCAATCTCGACATTTCGCTAATATTTCCATTCGATAAACTAAGTGCTTTGATGATTGCTTTTTTATCATTCTCTTCTCGAATGGTTTTCAAGTCTAGCTGAGGGTCATCTTGATGATCTGGATCAATTTCTAAATCAGTTACAGATATTTTTCTTTTATCACTCATAATAACTGCACGTTTAATTTTATTTTCCAGTTCACGTACGTTCCCCGGCCATGAATATGATAAAATTGCCTTTACGGCATTTTTATCTAACTCTTTAACTGACTTTGAAAATTCTTCTGAAAATTCTTCAATAAATTTATTTGCTAGCAATACCGCATCATCCTGACGGTCTTTTAAATCAGGAATATTGACAGTTATTTCGCTTAATCGATAATATAAATCTTCTCTGAAATAATCTTCTTTAATTTTCTTTTCTAATGATTGATGCGTTGCACTAACCACTCTTACATTTACAGGTATTTCTTTTCTGCCCCCTACTCTTTCAATAACTCTCTCTTGTAAGAACCTTAATAATTTTACTTGTAAAAGTAAGGGCAAATCACCAATCTCATCAAGAAAAAGTGTCCCACCTTCGGCTAATTCTATTTTGGCTAGTGTTTGTTTATGCGCTCCCGTGAAGGCACCCTTTTCATAACCGAATAATTCACTTTCAATTAAATTTTCCGGAATAGCCCCACAATTAATCGCGATGAAGGGGTAATCACGTCTATCACTTAATTGATGCAGTGCTTTTGCAAGTAACTCCTTACCCGTTC
>NZ_CBFIEP010000138.1:0-3981 GCF_965661635.1 Pseudemcibacter sp.
ATCGAAGATTTGGATAAACGCGTCAGTAAGGAATAATACTCCTTTTCTCTTCAATTTTGTGCGCACTTATATTATATAATCCTTAAACCATAATGATGGATGAATAAACATTGCTAAGAAATTTTGATCAAAAAGTTTATAATTACCGTTTCCTACGCTCGATAATGATGGCCTTTGGCAGTTTTTTAATCGGTGTTGGTCCTTTCTATGCGTATTTCATTTATTCTCAAGTTGGTTTCGATGGCCTTGGTGAGGTTATTTTCGAATTTATTTCTGCCATTCTTGCATTTCCTGCTGGGATATTCATGTGCATCGTTGGAAAACGATTGAATAAACCCATTATCCAACGCGAAATGAATATAGAAGCAGAAAAAGAAAACGAACCACAAGAGTAATTCTCCTTAATCTAAACATAATTTGACATCTTTTATGGGCAACTCTACCTTATAAACTTCATTAATTTTAATGGGATTAAAAATTAAGTGGATCCAGGGTGTTCAAATGACGAAGAAACATAAAAATATCACTGCAGATGATGTCATTTATTTCTGGTTCGAAGAATTAACGCCTAAAGACTGGTTTATAAAAAACACTGACTTAGATAAAGAAATCAAAAAACATTTTCATGATATTTATAAGCGCGCTGCCGTTGGCGAACTCGTTAATTGGCGGTATAGCCCTCTTTCCGCCCTTGCCGAGGTCATTGTGCTTGATCAATTCCCACGAAATATGTTTCGTGATAAAAAACAAGCCTTTGCGACCGATCCATTGGCCGTGTGTATAGCACAAAATGCGATTGATAAGGGTTTTGATAAAGACTTAACCAATACCCAAAAATCCTTTCTCTATATGCCCTTTATGCATAGCGAGTCGGCCGAAATCCATAAAGCCGCAGAGCTATTATTCAGTGCCCCAGGCCTTGAAAACAATTATGAATATGAATTAAAACATAAGGCAATCATTGATCGTTTCGGCAGATACCCCCACCGTAATAAAATATTAGGTAGACGATCACGTAAAGAAGAAATAGAGTTTCTTAAAGAACCCGGTTCATCTTTTTAACGAGTCATTATTATGCATCATTTCAAAAACAATGCCCACTATCAGGAAACGGATAATATTCTTGATAGTGCTCTTTTTGATGAAGCATATGAACATATTAAAGAATGGGATGGTTATGAACCATCCCCGCTCCATGATTTAAAAGGATTAGCCGCCGAAATGGGTGTCGGTCAAATCTTATATAAAGATGAAAGCACACGATTTGGTCTAAAAAGCTTTAAATCACTTGGTGGGGCATACGCAGTCGTCCATGTATTACAGGAGCATCTTAGCGCAAAATATCCCGGTGTTGAAATCACCGATCAGGATTTAAAAGACGGCAAATATACCAATGATTTGAAGAATTTCATTGTCGCAACAGCGACAGATGGCAATCATGGCCGTTCAGTTGCGTGGGGGGCGTATGAATGCGGTATAAAATGCAAAATATATATGCATTCTGGCGTAAGTCAAAGCCGCGGCGTCGCCGTTGAACTGCTTGGTGCAGAAGTCACATGGGTTGATGGAAACTATGATGATAGCCTACTTCAGGTAAAACGTGATGCCATTGAAAATGAATGGCATATCATTTCCGACACCTCTTATGATGGTTATACTTACGTACCAAAATATGTCATGGCCGGTTACACGGTAATGACAAAAGAGATAAGTGAGCAATTAAAAGAAGAAGAACTTCCCACCCACATTTTAATCCAAGGTGGTGTTGGCGGTTTGGCTGGCGCTATCTGTGCTCACGCAGGAAAAATATGGGGCGAACATCGTCCGCGGTTTGTTGTCGTGGAACCCGAAACCGCAGACTGCCTTTATCAAAGTGCAAAAATTGGACGACCCAAAATGGTTCACATTGAACAAGAAACCTTAATGGGTGGCCTTTCTTGCGGTGAAGTATCCATCATTGGATGGAATATCTTAAAAAATAATGCTAATGATTTCGTCACCATTTCTGATAACAATGTAAAACCAGCTATGTGTATAATGGCAATGGGGATTGGCGTTGATGATGGTATAGAAGCTGGCGAAAGTGCCGTCGCTGGCGTTGCCGCCCTTATGGAACTAAAAGATAAAGAAAAACTAAGGTCAGCACTCGGCATTGATAGTCAAAGCCGCATACTTCTCTTTGGAACCGAAGGGGCTACCGATCCCGAACTATATAATGAAATCGTTTCTGGGGGTTAAACTCTATAAAGATTATTTTCCATCAAGCATCATGAGTTCTGCTTCTGATGGCCAAAACCCGCGCGGTCCGCTGTCAGTAGTTTCATTAAAGAGCTTTCTCGCATTTTCCTCGTCACCATCGAATAAATCTTTCATTGCGACCGTATATTTGCCAATCACATCGGCAATTTCTAAAAAATCCTCGCGCGTATAATTCCCTTTTAAATAATTGACGGCGCGGTGATATTGATCATTTTCAATTAAATCATATTCGTCTGGAACTTTTTTAAGCTCCTCTTCCGCATCAGCGTGACGGCCAAGCTTTCTAAGCGCTAAATATTTCCAGAGCGTCACCGGAATTAATTCTTCCATATAGGCAAAACGAACCGGAACATTAATGGCTTCATCCATGCCGCTTAAAACGGTTTCATAATCACCCGTCGCCATACTGGTCTGTCCAAGGTAGTAAGGAATATTTTGTTTAAACGTTGAAATCGTTAAATCAAGCTCATTGGCAATACCGTTCGGTTCATACGTATCCGGCTGATCTTTCAAAATTTCTAACGCTTTTCTATAATCGCTTATTGCCTGATCCCATTGATAATTTCGGGCTAAATGACGGCCACGATATCTATATAATTTATAACTGTCTGGAAATTTCTTAAGACCATTTGAAAACACTTCAATCGCTTCTGGTAACATCCCTAGATATCCGTATCTGCGTCCAAGCCATTCATAACTTGATGACCGATCTGGCGCCTCTTCCATAACTGCTTTCGCAATTTCAAGATCTTTCTCTAGCCTCGCTTGGGTATTTTCTTTATAACGTGTTACGCGAAATTCTCTTCCCGTTGGTGTATGGGTTTTCGCATAGGCTGCTTTAATAACATCATCATGGCTCTGTGCAAATACGAACCCATCGTGACTAAGCGTTATCACTGCAACAATAAACAGTAATTTTTTCATGAATGTCCCCTTTAGTTATATGTATTAAAGCTTTGAAAGTTCCACTTCCGCAAGCCAATACCCTTTTGGATTATCATTGGTTACTTGCGTGAATTTTTCTTTAGCATCATCTGAATTATCTTCAAATAAATCAACCATTGCCATTGCGTAACGACCGAGACTATCAGCGCGTCCTTCAAATCTTTCGCGACTTGTGCGTCCTTTTAAATACATGATAGCGTCATAATATGAGTGGTTATCAATAATATCCAATCCGTTTGGAATGGCTTTCACCATTTCGATGGCTTCATCATGGCGCCCTAATTTACGCATCGCCATATATTTATAAAATGCTGTCGATACTAAGAAATCATCTTTATCTCGCAATTGATTGGCATCATAGGCCTTATCCATATATTCAATTACAGTATTATAATCGCCTGTCGCCATGCTGCTCTCGGCAATAAAGAAATAAATATTTCTCTTAAATGTACTTGGGCTATAATTTGATTTACCCGGAATGCCTTCTTGAACTGGCGACACATCAACATTTTCAATAAGTTCTTCCGCACGGCGAAGATCAATTAATCCCTCTTCGAATTAATAATTTCTCACCAGATGAAACCCTCGGTAACGATAAAGCGCATAACTTTCAGGGAATAATTCTAATCCTTGGGTGAATATATCAACTGCCTTAGCGTAATTACCCATGAACCCTTCACGGCGACCACGCCAACTATAAGAACTTTCTTCTAGTGGTGATGACGCAAAAACTATATTTGCAACTTCAATATCACCTTTAAACCAATCTTCACTATT
>NZ_CBFIEP010000139.1:0-1610 GCF_965661635.1 Pseudemcibacter sp.
CGGTAATGTTTGATTGGAAAATGCCATTTATTGCCATAGCGATATTTGCGTTAATTGTTGCAGTTGGAATTTTTATAACGCTTCCTTCTATGACAAATCATATTGATATGTCATCTGATGCGCCCAAAAAAATACCGCTTATGTCTTTGTTAAAAAGATCCGAAATTCGACTTTCTTATATATTGGTATCCTTACAGAGCTTTGCACAGTTTATGCTTTTTGCTGGTTCAATAAACTATTTTATATTTAATCTCGGATACCCCCGTGATGGGTTAAGTATGATTTATATAATTGGTGGTGCATTAAGTTTTGCTGCCATGATGCTTACCGGGCGGATAATCGATTTTTATGGAAATCGTCTGCTATCAATTATTGTGACTATTGTTTATGTAATCGTCCTTTATGATGGGTACTTACATCAGCCAATTATGTCTGTACCATTTATATTTAGCTCATTTATGCTATGTGCCGCTATAATGGGCGTTATTGCATCAACCATCTCATCTGAAGCACCAGGTGACCACGAAAGAGCAGCTTATATGTCATTGCAATCAACCTGCCGTCATCTGGCTGCTGGTGCCGGTGGACTTATTTCTTCTATTATTTTAACCACCAATTCTGACGGTAGTTTGAATAACATAGAAATTCTTGCTCTGGCCGCGATTATTTGTCTTGTATCGCTTCCATTTATAATTGTTATATTACGCAAAATCTTAAATAAGAAATATTTGGCATAAATTTATTTTGCATGTAAGATAAATTTATGATTTTTAAATTAGGACCCTTAAATGGCTGATGATATTAAAACGTCGGTTGATATTACCGATGAAAAAATACACTGGAAACAAGACATAAGTTACGGTGACTATCTTGGACTAGATCAACTACTCAATGCGCAGGATTTAAGATCTGGTGCGCATGATGAAATGATGTTTATTATCATTCATCAAGCATCAGAGTTATGGATGAAATTATGCATTCATGAATTAGCAAGCGCAATGGACTGTTTAAGTAAAGATGAAATCGGACCGGCAATGAAAATGATTTCACGTATTGCTCGCATACAAGAACAATTAATTCATTCCTGGAATATTTTGTCTACTATGACACCAAAAGATTATATGACTTTTCGCGACAGTCTTGGCCAAAGTTCAGGTTTCCAATCCTATCAATATCGGATAATTGAATTTTCACTGGGTAATAAGAATGCTTCAATGATCAAAGCACATCAGGAACATAAAGATCGTTATGAAGCCGTAAATAAAGCATTGAATAGCCCAAGCCTTTATGATTTAACCCTACAGCTTTTAAAAAGACGCGGATTTAATATCCCAGATAACCATATCGAAAGAGATTGGAGCAAACCTTATCAAGCCAATGATATGGTCGAAGCGGCATGGAGCATCATTTATCAAAAAGGCGATGACCATTGGGAACTTTATGAATGGGCAGAAAAGCTCGTTGATCTTGAACATCGTTTTCAAACTTGGCGCTTTAGTCATATGAAAACCGTGGAACGTATTATTGGATATCGTAGAGGGACGGGGGGTACAGCGGGCGTCCACTATTTACAAAAGGCCCTCGAGCTTAGGTTCTTTCCAGAACTATGG
>NZ_CBFIEP010000140.1:0-4568 GCF_965661635.1 Pseudemcibacter sp.
TTCATTAATTTATGGGTGATGGTATCCGCAACCATTGTTGTGCGTTCTTGTTCAACATATTCAGGCTCTTTTAAATGCTCTAAGGATAATCGGCGCACTTTATCGTTCATGGTAGCAGAGAACATGACCGTTTGATGATCATCATCCAATGTGCTTTGAATTTCTTTTACTTCATCAATAAACCCCATATCAAGCATACGGTCCGCTTCATCCAAAATGAATGTTTGGCATTCTTCAAGTTTTACATTACCGCTTCCCATGTGATCAACAAGACGTCCCGGCGTGGAAATCAGAACATCAACACCATATTTTAATTTACGAATTTGTGGTGGATATGGTTGGCCGCCTGCGACAACGAGGCTTTTGATCGGTGTGCCGCGGCTAAATTGATCAATAAATTTTCCAATTTGCATCACAAGTTCACGTGTCGGTGCCAGGATTAATGCTTTTGGTTTATGTGGTGCGGGCTTAACATAATCATGGATCATTTTGTTTATGGTCGGTAATGAAAAAGCTGCCGTTTTTCCGCTACCGGTTTGGGCAATACCCATAAGATCCGCACCGCTCATGACAGGCAAAATAGCCATGTCCTGAATTGGTGTAGGTGTTGTAAACCCTTCATTTTTGATGGATTTCATGATGGCTTTTTCAAAACCGAATTTTTCAAAAGTTACTGCAGGCGCAGCAACATGATCGTCTGACAATTGTTCGTCAGTCATGGCGTTTCCTTCGCGAATAATTATGATCATTACTGATCATTCTATTTATCCGCGAATGCACTTGGCCCTTTATAATGGGATACACGTGATCGTTACTTGTCACGGCTGCTTGGCGGATGTTGGACTGTTTCTTATAAAAAAGTCCTGTAACTGGCGCTTGATGCGCCTTTTTCGCAGTTAAGTCAAGAGCTTTAAGCGAATTGACTTTAAAGTTAAGCATGATACAAATTAGAAAATCATTAACGGCCGAGGGTCATATGCGCAATTTTGAATTAGAAGTGTTTTTTTCCAAATGGGAATTTAAAGCCAAATATCATTTAACGGCATCAGATATGGAAAGTATGTCTTTATCTGAATTGATGGCCATGGCATCAGAAGAAGAACGTAAAAGCTTTGACAATCTTTGGCTTGGTTATACGCAAACTTATGGTGATCCTTTTTTACGTGAAGAGATTGCCAAAACATATGACAATATGAATTCTGAAAATATTTTATGTTTTGCAGGTGCTGAAGAAGGCATTTATACGGCCATGCGCACCCTTTTAACACCAGAAGATCACGCCATTGTTGTAGTGCCTAATTATCAAGCTGCGGAAACCATTCCGCTTAGTATTTGTGATGTAACAGGTGTATCTTTAAAAGAAGATAACAATTGGGATTTGGATATTGATGAGGTTATTGGCGCGCTTAGGCCGCATACGAAGCTAATTTCAATCAATTTCCCAAATAACCCGACGGGTAAAATTATCCCAAAAGATGATTTAGATCGTTTGGTTGAAGTCGCACGCGAATTTGGCATTTATATTTTCAGTGATGAAGTTTACCGCGGCATCGAAGCAGAAGACAAACGTATCCCGCAACTCGCGGATATTTATGAAAAAGGGATTTCATTAAATGTCATGTCAAAAGCATATGGTCTTCCTGGGCTAAGGATTGGTTGGATTGCGTGTCAGGAAACAGAACTTCTAGCGAAATTAGAACGCTACAAACACTTCTTAACCATATGTAATAGTGGCCCATCAGAAATCTTGTCGATAATTGCATTAAGAAACAGAGACAGCATATTGGATAGAAACAGAAAACTTGTTTCACAAAATTTAGAGAAATTAGATAACTTTTTTGGAAAATTCCCTCACCTTTTTGAATGGAAACGACCGGATGGTGGCGCTGTTGCCTATCCAAAATACATTGGTGCAAAGGACTGTACAGAGTTTTGCGAAGATCTGATTAATGATACAGGTGTGCTCCTGTTGCCGCCAAGTATTTATAAGTCTGAATTGCTACCTACACCACCAGATCATTTTCGAATTGGTTTCGGTAGAAATGGTATGGATGAAATGCTCGATGTTTTTTATCATTATTTAAAAAAGAACAGATAAAAAACAGCGCCTTAAAATTTAAGGCGCTGTTTTAAAATTGTATCTTTAATTATTATTGATGAACACCTTCAATATAAAGCTCAAGATATACATCGCCATATTTGAATTTATAATCAAATTCTTCAGGATGGATGACAGCCGTTGCTTCAAATGCAGAACGGTAACCGCCCCATGGATCATCACCCATACCAACGAAACTTGCGTGAAGATCGAATGGTTTAGTCACACCGTTCAATGTTAAGTTACCATGAATGATACCAGTATCATCGCTGGTTACTTCAACGGAAGTGCTTTCAAAATGGGCAGATGGGTTTGCTTCAGTGTTTAAATAGCCTGGATCTTGGATATGCTCATCACGTTTTTGGTGATTTGAATTTACGCTACTTACGTCAACATCAACGATTACTTTTGATGCGGAAGGATTATTTTCGTCAAATGTAAAGCTACCGTCAAATTTATCAAAACGGCCCGTTAGCCAGCTGATGCCAACATGTTTGACTTTAAAATTGATGGCTGCATGCATTCCTTCAATATCGATTTTATAATCAGCCGCAGTTGCAGATGACAAACCGGCTGGCGCTGCAAATAGCATTGCTGCAATAAGTAATTTTTTCATTTTTTATCCTCTTGTTTTTTTACCCTGAGTAATTTTCTATTGGTTAAGCATTCTTAAGTGCTTTAGATATCAATTGATTATGACCTTATAATGACATCTTTAACCATAATATTAAGTCACAAGCATGTGAATACATATTGTACGTATAAGAATGACAAACTGATCATTATTTATAAAATAAATGACTTAATTGGAAAAATTAAACAGATGGTATTTTAATTGTGATCGTCGTGCCTTGATCGACAATACTCTCAATATCAAGAGTACCTTGATGCAAATGCACTAAAGACTGGACAATAGAAAGCCCAAGACCCGTTCCTTCTTGAGGTAGATGAGGATCATTTTCAACACTGGCGAAAGGCTCAAGAATTCTTGCAATATTCTTTTCTTCAATCCCATCTCCGGTATCTATAAATTGAATAATGTGGTTACCATCTTTTTCTTGGATCTTGATTGAAACCTTACCATTCATAGGGGTAAATTTAATTGCATTAGAAAGCAGGTTTATGAAAATCTGCTTTATAGCACGAACATCTGCAAATAATGATAGGGTTCCATCGGGAATTTCAAGAGTAGAAACAATGGATTTTTTATCACTAAGTGGTCTAATGGTTCTAAGGCACTCCTTGGCTAGTTCTTTTAAGTCGATTTCTTCTTTGTCAATGTTGCGCTTATTTGCTTCAATCGCCGAATAATCGAGTACATCATTTATGAGTGCTGTAGCAGTAGAAATAAAAATCAATGCAATTAAAATGTAACGTTGGGGAAAAGATTATCTTTTAACCAGTAACGTTAGTTCAATGGATCAATTTGAATTCTATGCGCAAGAAGTACAGTCAAAAGCAGTGGAGTTAACAGATTATACAGATGATCAAGCTGTTCTTAATGCTTCAACACAAATTCAAGGGTTAGCCGAAGAATATATGGACGCTTTTGGTAGTGTGTTTGACACAATGGGTTTCATTGAAACAGATGGTGAAACAGAAGACCTTAAAGCTGAGTTAAATGAATATCAGTCTGACCTGACTAGAATTTATTCTGAGATGGTTCCGATTTTTGGTCAATTTGAGGAAATCGCTAACACCGCCCTTGTTACTGCAACAACTAGTTTTGATGAAACAAGATCAAGTGCAGAAATGCTTCTAATTATTATGTGTAGCGTGATGGTTGTCCTTGTTGGTACAGTCGCATTCTTACTATTACAAAGTATTTTAATTCCTCTTGCAAGCCTTAGAAATGCTGTTGGTATTATCGCGACGGGTGATTACACACAAGAAGTTCGCGGCAAAACACGTAAAGACGAACTTGGTCAATTTTCAAATGCAATTGAAGATCTTCGTAAAGCGGCACTTGAAAGTGAGCGTCTAGCAGAAGAGAATAAACGTGCTGAAGAGCAACGTGTTGCCCATGAAGCTCAAGAAAGAGAAGCCGAAGCTCAACGTGAGCGTGAAGCCTCAGAACGTGCAGAAGAACAAAGAAAACGAACTGAAGAACGTTCTAAGAAAATTGATGAACTTGTTCAGCACTTTGATGATAAAGTATCTGAAGTTCTTCATGCACTTGCCTCTTCATCAACTGAGCTTGAAGCAACAGCGAACCAAATGGTTGTTATTTCAGATAGTACTAAAACACGTTCATCTGATGTTGCCTCTGCCTCTGAACAAACATCAAACACATTCAAACTGTTGCTGCCTCTGCTGAGGAGCTAAGTGCATCTGTTTGTGAAATAAACCCCAAGTTGAAACGGCAAATGCAATTGAGGAACGTTCACTTGAAGAAGCACAACATAGTAATGTTGCAATTAATAAACTTGCACAATCAACGGGACGTATTAACGAAGTAATCGATTTGATT
>NZ_CBFIEP010000141.1:0-10168 GCF_965661635.1 Pseudemcibacter sp.
TGGCGATGTGCAATTGGTTAGTGGGCAATTTAATGATGCTATTGCGACTTATGCTAAGGCAATTGAATCTGATCCCTCAATCATGGAGTTTCATATTAAGCAAGCTGATGTGCATAAGATCAAAGGTGATTACGAAGCAGCTATAAAAAAATATGAAGATGTTCTTTCAAACGATGTTAATGATCCGGTCTCAATTGCTAACTTGTCTGTGTTAAATCATTTGTTAGGTCATGATGATAAATCGAAAGAATATCTTGAAAAATTAGATGATAATTTATTTATGAACTTGCCCAATGTCGTATCAAAGCAATTTTGCGGTTCTTATAAAAGGTTTATGACTAAGCTATTAGAATTTAAAGAAAATAGTAAAAGTAAGACTTCTAAAAAACTTAAAAAAATTTGGGCCTTTGGTGGTGATAATGCCCTTTCTTTAAAAGGGCAACAGGCTACTTTTGAAGGTCAAAATTATGAATTTGATGCCAAGTGGACAGTTAATGACCGTGCGTTGTTAATTGCTCAAAGCGGAAGTGGCGTGTTTAAATTGTCTATAAATCATCAGTTTTCAAAATTTGATAAAGAAACAAATGTTCTTTTGGCTTTCGGATCTAATGACTTTATACCTAGTGCTTTATTTTTGCAGGATGTAAAAAATAATTTTGATAACATTGCTAAGAGTGTCACTGGATTGGCTACTGGATATTTTAATAATAGTCTAGCTATGGTTCGTGAACATGAATTAAATCCGATTTATGTTTCCATACCGGCGCCTGTTGTTGATGTAAATATTGATGGGGCAAAGGAAGTAAGTGTCCTAACTCAACAATTTAATGCCGAGCTTAAAAAACTTTGTGATGGTGAAAAAGTGACTTATGTTGATCTATTTTCGTTTACGGATAATGGTGATGGTTGTGCGGATCAAAGTAAATACCTTGAAGGTATTCGTCTGCTGCCGACAGCAATAGGTGATGCTCTGGCCCAATAAATTGGGCCAGGCAATTAAATTCTTTATGCATTTAACGCTTTTTCAAGATCGGCAATAATATCTTCCACATCTTCGATGCCAATGGATAATCTAATGACGTCTGGTCCTGCGCCTGCTTTGATTTGGTCAGCTTCGCTAAGCTGACTATGGGTTGTTGAAGCAGGATGTATGATTAAGCTTCGTGCATCACCAATGTTGGCAAGATGAGTAAATAATCCAACACTCTCAACCATTTTGACACCAGCATCATAACCATCTTTTAAACCGATTGTCATTACGGCACCACCACCCTTTGGCATATATTTTTGCTGCAATTGATGATAGGGATCATCATCAAGCCCTGAATATGAAACCCATGAAATTTTATTATGTGATTTTAGATGGTTTGCTACCATTAATGCATTGTCGCAATGTTTCTGCATGCGTAGCGGTAGCGTTTCGATGCCATTTAAAATATAAAAGGCATTTTGCGGTGATAAGCATTGACCAATATCACGCAAAGAAAGAACGCGACACGCAATGGCAAAGGCAATATTTCCCATGGCGGGCCCAAACGTATCTCCAATCACAAGTCCATGATAACTGTCACAGGGTTTTGAAAAAGTGGAATATTTATCATTTTTCATCCAATCAAAATTACCACTATCGACAATAACACCACCAATACTGTTTCCGTGCCCACCTAAGAATTTAGTGAGACTGTGAACGACGATATCTGCGCCATGTTCAATTGGGCGACAAAGATATGGTGTCGCCAGTGTGTTATCAACAACCATGACAATACCCGCTTCTTTTGCAACGGCGGCTATGCCTGCAAGATCTGTGACGATACCGCCAGGGTTTGCCAGGCTTTCCACAAAGATGGCTTTCACATTATCATTAAGGGACGCCTTGAAATTTTCAGGTGATGGATCAACAAAAGTTGTATTCCAACCAAATTTTTGAAAGCTATTGCCCATTTGGGTAATAGATCCGCCATAGAGTTTATTAGAGGCTAATATTTCATCACCAGGCTCAAGCAACATATGAAATACTGTGAATTGAGCTGCATGTCCGCTTGAAGTTGCGACAGCAGCAACGCCACCTTCTAATGCGGCGACACGTTCTTCTAACACGTTCGTGGTTGGGTTCATAAGGCGAGTATAGATATTTCCAAATTCCCTTAAGCCAAATAAATTTGCAGCATGGGCCGTATCATTAAATTTATAAGACGAGGTTTGATAAATCGGTGTTGCACAAGCGCCCGTTGTGGGATCAGGGTTTTGACCCGCGTGAAGCGATAATGTGGAAAATTTATAATTCTCTGACATTTGTTATATTTCCTTTTTTAATATCTATGACGAATTCCATTAATTCTGAATAACAAACAAAAATCATTCAATCAAGAAGAGCTTTATATTTCCATGGAAATGGTCAATACTTGAAAGAAAATTATAAAGGGAGGAACAAGTGAAGTATTTTTTCAAGACATTAATGCTGTTTTTTATCATGTCTGCTGTGTCGTATGCACAGGAGAATGAACAAAAGGCGCGTGAAGTCAGCATTATTCACGCAGGAACATTATTAAGCATTGCCGGTGAAGAACCACTTAAAATGCAGTCAATAATCGTTGAAGGTAATAAAATTATTTCAATAGAAGCAGGGTATGTTGAAATTGCGGGCGCAAGAATTGTTGATATGCGAGATAAGTTCGTTATGGCGGGGTTATTTGATTCACATATTCATATGGCAGAGGGGGATTTAAATAACCCGCTGGCTAATGCCGCAGATCATGCACTGATGGGGGTAAAGAATAGCCGGAAAGTGTTGATGGCAGGGTTTACGACTGTTCGTGACCTTGGGGCGCGTGATGATACACTTTATAAAGTTATTGATGCGATTGAAGATGGTGAAATTATTGGTCCGCGCATAATACCCGGCGGCATTATTATTGGTGTGGAAAGTCGCGCAAACGGCAGAGAATGTAACGGCATTGAAAGTTGCCGCAAAACCACTCGTGACATGATCAAAGAGGGGGCACAGTGGATAAAAATAAGATCAAGTTGTCGTGGTGGGCAATTATGTGCCAATTAGGATGGGCCGCCAATCTTTTTTGATGATGAAATTCAAACAATTATTGATGTCGCAAAAAAATATAAAATTCCGGTCGCAACACATTCACATACGCGTGACAGTTCATTGCAAGTTCTAAAATATGATATTAGGAGCCTTGAACATGGGACATTCATGAATGAAGAAGCCATGGACATGATGATTGAAAAGGATGTGATATTTGTGCCGACTATGTCAAATTTGGATGAAACGAGTGCGCGTGCGCACAACCCTGAAACTGATCCCATTTTCGCTGCGCATAGTATGAAATTTGTTGAGCGCCAACCCAAAACTTTACTTAAGGCATATGAAAAGGGTGTAAAGATCGCAACGGGTATAGATGGTCGCGGTAGAAATGCGGGTACCAATTACCGGGAAATAGAATATTTCGTCAGATCAGGCATTCCTATATCAGAAACCCTTAAGATGGCAACAATTAATAGTGCAGAACTACTTGGGTTTGCAGATACACTTGGAGCAATTGAAGAAGGCAAGCTTGCGGATATTATTGCCATGGATGGCAGTCCTCTTGAGAAAATAGAAAATATTCGAAAAGTGATTTTCGTAATGAAAGACGGTAAAATTTATAAGGAATAGCAGTTAATATTTCTGTGAATTAATTTAATTGGCCGGCAGTGCTTGAAATACTGCCAGCCATGCCATATTTACTTATATATCAATATAGACATGTAACAGTGGGTTAAATCGATAGAGCCCAAAGGAGATAAACCCATGGCCATCATGCCAATGACAGAATTTGATCGTTTTATGAGAATGTTTGACCGGATGTTTGATTTCGTTGAAACATATATTCATAAAACACCTGATGATAAATATGAATGGATTCCTTTGGATGGCCCGGGCGTTAGCTTTGGTGACCGTTTGGAAAATATTACCATTAAAGGGTTATATGTTCATTTGACGACATCAGAAGACGGTTTCGTCAGATCACTATTAAGTGTTGAAGACGGGGGAGAAATTCCACTGCCAATCAATGAAGAGCTTACCAATTCAGTTTATGACGGTGATTTTGTCGCAATGGGTCGTGAAATTCATGAAAATTGCATGGAAATGCTTAAGGAGTTAACCCCTGAGGACTTAACCAAGACAGTTTGGTTCCAAGGTGGCGAATATAGCGCAATGGGCTTTCTTTGGGCGTTATATGGACATTATGCCTATCACCTAGGGAATATCGACACCTATATGCGTCAGGGAGATATGAAGCCCACAGCATTCTTTAATTTCACAGATCCTGAAATGGCGTAATTTCACATGAAAACAATTGGTCTCATTGGCGGTATGAGCTGGGAAAGTACGGCTCATTATTATAGTGGCTTAAACGAAGGCATTAAGGCGAAACTTGGCGGTCTTCATAGCGCGAAAATTGCAATGGTCAGTGTTGATTTTGCACCAATTGAAAAATTGCAACATTTAGGTGATTGGGATGCGACTGCTGATATATTAATTGATGCCGCAAAAAACGTCGAAGTGGCTGGTGCAGATTTCGTTATGATCTGCACAAATACAATGCATGAGGTTGCTCCTAAGATAGAAGAAGAGATTTCAATACCTATATTGCATATTGCCGATGCGACAGCAGATGCCATTAAGGATAAAGAATTTAAAAAAGTAGGACTACTTGGAACAGCGTTTACAATGAAGCGTGCCTTTTATAAAGGAAGACTTACTGATAAACATAACATAGAGGTTATTACGCCTAATGATGAGGAGCGTAAAATCGTTCATGATGTGATTTATCAAGAACTATGCCTTGGTGAGATTAAAGACACATCGAAAGCAGTATATTTAAAGATCATAGAAAGACTAGCTAAAGCAGGCGCTGAAGCCGTAATTCTTGGATGCACAGAAATAGGTATGCTTGTAAACCAATCAGATACAAATGTAATACTTTTGGATACAACAGCAATCCATGCAGAAAAAGCCGTAGAGCTAGCGACCGAATAAAAACTTATTTTATTTGCTTATTATAACTTGGACCATGTAAATCAACTACTTCAACACTGGTGCATTTGGTATTGCCTACAATAGGGGCTATCTTTTCCAGCACGTTATTTGTTATCAATAGTTTTTGTTCATCGGTTCGTCCAGGAAGTATTTTGACTGTCAAATGAATAAAATCATCGCGGTCTAGTCCTGATTTATAATATTCAACTTTGGTCGCACGCACTTTAATAGCGGTAGAGTCAAAAAGACCCGTTTCTTCAATGCCGGCAAAGGACATATTGACAAGACCCTTTATGTCTAGAGCAGCTTCAAGTTCGCTTGTATATTCAATAATGCAATGTGGCATATTACACTTTTCCTTCGCGTATCATTATGCCTTCGACGGCAGCTTTGGTCATACGGTTTACGGCATTAAGGCCAATATTATCAGGATCTTTTGCTGGAATGGACGCAAACCCAATTGCGGCAGCTTTCGGATATTTTTGGAAGATATCTTTAAACATGGCAGCAAGTTCATAGCTTGTGGGGCCATTTTCCGTCGGATAGTTGTGATAAGGCATTTCAGATGCATCAAGAATATCAAGATCAATATGAACATAAATTTTGTCTGATACTTTGCTTAAGGCATCCATTTGATCATAAACATTCTGTGTAAGACCGCGAATAGCATCAACGGTGATGTTTTCAATTCTTGCTTTATCAAGTAAATGTTGCTCCATAGGGTCAACATCTCTTAATCCTGCCGTCACAATATGCTTTGAGGTTAATGGCGTTTCAAGTTTTGAATCGCGACGAACCTGATGCAGCGCTAAGCCATTTGCAATGGCAAGTGGCATGCCGCCCATTGATCCTGAACGTGTTGTTTCCGGTGTGTTATAATCAGCGTGGGCATCAAGCCAAAGTATGCTTACGGATGATGTATCCGTTGACGTTAATGATTGCTGTAAACCACCAAGCATACAGAGGGAAGAGGGACAACTTGCTAAAAAGCCGACAGTGAAATAACCGTCCGCTTCATTTTGCATAACATTATCTGCTAGGCGACCATTGGCATATCCCATTCTACGCCAGCTACCATATTCGGTTTCTTCACGTTCTGAAAGTTCTGCACTGGATAAACGAACATTCGCCCCCATATCACGAAGCATGTCTTGTATGCCGCAATTTGCCATTGTGTCTGGTCCATCAAGGGCATTTTTTCCGCCAGAGCCGGGTCGGTGGGATTGAACAGCTATGGCAATTCGCATTGAGCCATCTTCGTTAAAATAATTACGGTCTGATGTGCTATCTTTTTTTACAAGCTGAGCAAAAGCAATTGTTGGAATGAGCGTTAATACAGCAGCGATTTTAAGTGCAGCGAATTTCATAAATTTTCCCCAATAAATATTTTGATCTTTTCAAAATCTACTATACAAACAAAGGGTAAGTCAAATACCGGAGAGGTGAAAAGGCCGAATGAAGAATAAAAATTGTAAAGATGAAAATTTTCTTGCTGGCAGTCATGGTTTCTTTCGTGATTTAGGACGTGTTTTTGAAATTACTTGGGAATTTTGGAAAGGGTTTCAAAATTTAAGACATGTTGGACCATGTGTAACAGTTTTTGGTTCAGCACGATTTAAAGAAGGCGATCAATATTATGATTTGGCACGGGATGTTGGGTTTGCATTAGCAAAAAATGGTTATGCCGTTATGACGGGCGGTGGTCCAGGCGTTATGGAAGCGGCCAATAGAGGCGCGCATGATGCAGAGGGAAAGTCAATTGGGTGCAATATAATATTGCCAATGGAACAAGGTTCTAATCCCTATACGACATTAGATGTGACTTTTGATTTTTTTTTCGTGCGCAAAGTGATGCTCGTTAAATATTCGAAAGCATTTATTATGATGCCGGGCGGCTTTGGAACTATGGATGAACTATTTGAAACGCTGACATTGATGCAAACGGAAACAATTAAAAATTTTCCAGTTATCGCATTGGGGACCGATTATTGGAACGAACTAAGGCCTTTTATTGAAAAGAGCCTCATAAAACATAAAACCATCGATCCGCAAGACCCTGATTTAGTTCACGTAACTGATGATATCGAGGAAGTGATTGAAATTATTAAGTCATGTGATTAAAGTTGCATCAGAAAAGGGAGATATAAATGAAAAAATTAATGAAAGTTATTCTGGTAATGGGTTTTGGTGTTCTTGCCGCCTGTTCAGAAAATAATACGAGCGAAGAGCCGGCACCTACTATGGATGATGTCAAAGAAATGACACGTGACATTATCGGGAATAATGCGTTTTTATATTATAAAGATTATGATGAAGCATATGATTTTTATTATAATAAAATGGGTTTCAAGAGTGTTTTTGAATTCCCGGGTTTTGCTGCCATTTTCCAATTTTCACCGACGACATTCATCACGATTGTAAATGATGATGGATCGGGCAGGGGAATGCACAGCGCAGACGAAGCAAAAACAATTGCAATTGCGATTTTAACGGATCAAGTTGATGGTTGGTATAAATATGCGGTTGAGCAGGAAATGCAAATCTGGAATCCGCCAAAGCCACTTGGTGATAGTGCGCATAACGGTTTCTTAGTTACAGATCCCGGTGGTTATATACTTGAATTTGAACATTTTGCCCCGCATCCAGAAAATGTTAACTTTATGCCACTTCTTGATAAGCTAGAACATTTATATGTAGATCCTAATCAAGGAAGCCCGCGCCCAACCGATCTTGGGTTCAAAGCGGGGATATATTGGCTTTATCATAATGACCTTGAACGTGCTGAGACATTTTATACAGAAGCTTTCGGTATAGAGAAAATAGTGGAACAGCCATTCTCGGATATTTATAGGTCTAGCCCATCTGGTTTCTTAGGACTTGTTGACGGTAATGGTCCTGGTATTCATGAAGCGACCAAAGATAAGGCGGTTAATGTAGGCTTTATGGTTAGTAATGCACAAGCTTGGTGGGATCACTTAAAGACCGTTGAAGGGTTCACATTCCGTCATGAGGAACTTTATCATGAAAGTGATAGTGACGGTAATGAGCTTATTGATATTGTCATCGGTTATGATCCTGAAAACTATTTTATTGAAATAGATCAATTTCTTGATGTAGAGGCCAATAAAGCAATAAATGAAGCGCTTGGTCAGTAATAGAATCGAACACTGATACTATCAAAAAATCCAATAACACCGCTGTTATTGATTGAATAGCGGTGTTTTTTATTGAAAAATTTAAGTTTAATATTTTGTTCTAAATAACTGTAAATAAGTATGAAATTAAATTTTATGACTTTTTTGCAATGAATTTAAAATAAATTTATTGACGAGGAATATTCTTTATCCATTAAAGAAATTTCAAGGCAAGTTGATATGTCCAATAAACAATCGGATAAAGCATCAGAAGAAGCATTGAGTGCTAAAGAAACAATTGATGATTTAAAAGTGTCTTCAATTAACATTGGTGAAGTTATTAAAATGATCAATGTCATTGCGGGGCAAACCAATTTATTAGCGCTTAATGCCACCATTGAAGCGGCACGTGCCGGTGATGCCGGTAAGGGTTTTGCGGTTGTTGCAAGTGAAGTTAAATCACTCGCGACACAAACTGCAGATGCCACAGGAAGTATTGATGCACAAATTAGCGAAATTCAAGAAAAGATCACACATTCCGTGACTGGTGTTGAGGATATATCAAATATTATCAGTGATTTAAATGAAATTTCAGATAGCATTTCAAGCGCAACTCAGGAACAGCTTTCAGCAACGCATGAAATTAGCCAAAATGTACAAGAAGCATCTTTAGGTACACAAGAAGTGTCCCAGCATATTCAGCAAGTTGAGACAACGGCTGGAAAAACACTTGAGAGTGTGAGCGAGCTAACAAGCGCGTCTTCGCAGCTAGAGACGCTCGCGAAAAGCCTGCAGACGAAATCGAATGAGTTTATATCGGCTTTGCTCGGTGAAAATGCTGCTTAAATGATTGTTTAAAACGCAGAATGGGGATATATGGTAATATATTATTTAAAAGGATATTATCATGACACATTCTGCGACTTCTGACACAAAAATAAGAGCGGCAATTTTAGGCGCCAGTGGATATACAGGTGCAGAACTTGTCCGATTATTACAGCGTCATCCTAATGTAGAAATAGTCCTCTTAACGGCTGACCGAAAAGCGGGTCAATCCATTGAACAAGTTTTTCCACATCTTGGCGGCGAAGGATTGCCAAATTTAATGGCAATTGATGATGTTGAATGGGCTGGTCTTGAACTTGATGTCGTTTTCTGCGCACTTCCGCATGCAACATCGCAGCGTATCATTAAAGGTATCCTTCATGAAACAGGGCACGGATTTATCGATGAAATGATCGTTGAAACACCCGAGGATTACGCAAATGCCATTCAAGGAAGTGTTAAGGTCGTTGATTTAAGTGCTGATTTTCGTCTTCGAGACGCGGAAACCTATGCGGAGTGGTACGGCGGCGAACATGACGCATTAGAGCTTCAAAAAGAAGCGGTTTATGGATTAACTGAGCATTACCGAGAGGACGTTAAAAATGCACGTCTTGTTGCGTGTCCGGGTTGCTACCCAACGGCAGCGCTTCTCGCGCTTATCCCATTAATGAATGAACACGCCATTTCCAAAGACGGTATCATCATTGATGCAAAGTCGGGCGTGACGGGAGCAGGGCGCAGTTTAAGAGAAGGGAATTTATTCACTGAAGTTTCTGAAGGTATGCATCCATATGGTATCGCATCGCATCGCCATGCACCTGAAATTGAACAAGAACTCTCTCGCGCCTATGGTGATGATGTGCTTCTTACATTTACACCGCATTTGGTTCCTATGAACCGCGGCGAGTTAGAAACAATTTATGTAACACTAGAAGATGGTAAAACGGCAAGCGATTTAAGAGAAATCCTTATAGACCGCTATCAATCAGAACCATTTGTTACTATTGTTGACGAAGGTGTAGTGCCAGCAACACGTCATGTTAGAGGATCAAATAATACCGTCATTGGTGTATTTGAAGATCGCGTACCAGGAAGAGCAATTATAATCGCAACGGTCGATAACTTGGTTAAAGGATCATCTGGTCAAGCCATACAAAACATGAATTTAATG
>NZ_CBFIEP010000142.1:0-20506 GCF_965661635.1 Pseudemcibacter sp.
AAATAGAATTTCTATGGGATATACCCTTGCTTCCGGAATAATGTTTGGCGCATTTGTATCTTATTTAAGTTCCGCTCAACAGATCATGGAAATACAATATGAATTAGGGCAGATGTTTCCTTTAATCTTTGGTTTCCTCGCAATTGTTTATGGCTTTGCATCTTTTTTAAACTCAAAACTGCTCAGTAAATTCAGCATGCATCAAATTTGCTTGGCATCATTGGTGCTGCAAGTTTCTTTATCTTCTATATTTTTGATTATCAGTTTAGCCAATAATAATGACATAACATTCACTTTATTTTTTATATATATGATCTTAAATTTTTTCTGCCTCGGTCCATTATTTGGAAATTTTAACAGTATGGCTTTACAGCCTTTCGGTCATATGGCTGGACTTGCAACTTCTGTGATAAGCTCGATACAGACTCTTTCAGCAGTTATTGTTGGCATAATTATTGGACAAGCCTACGATGGAACAGTAAAGCCGATAATTTTAGGATACATGCTTTGTGGCATGGGTACCTTAATAATTTTTCTGCTTACAAAAAGACGAATTTCGACCCACTCTTCTTAATTTATAATTTCTACTTATCATAAATACTGTAAATTTTAAGACATTAGAACATTGGTGCGCCCGGCAGGATTCGAACCTGCGACCTACGGATTAGAAGTCCGTTGCTCTATCCAGCTGAGCTACGGGCGCACATATTTCATATATTCTTGATTATCCGCGAAAGCCGAAGACATCGGCATAATTTTTAAGACGTTTTTTACGAACGTGTGGCTCTTGGACGACATAATCAATATTATTTCGCTCAGCATATGCCACAGCATCCTCCTTGCTGTCAAAGGTTAATCGTATTTGTCCTTGCATATCAGCAGAACTTGTCCATCCCATTAACGGATCCAATTCCCTTGATTGCTTCGGTGCATACTCAAAATGCCATTTTTTGCTGCGCTTCATTCCTGATTGCATTGCATTTTTAGTGGGCTTGAAAATACGAGTTACCATTTATATTACCCTCATAGAAATAGTCTTAATGCCTTCTTTTACTCTACTATTAAGAAGAGGAAAAGAAGAAAATAATAGGAATATTATTTATTTTCAGAATTTTTAAATTTTAATCTAAGAAATTTGTTAAAGTTTGACCTTCAACCAAATCAGCAAGAGTATAATTATCAACGGTCGCTATAAATGATCCCAAAGCTTGCTCAACGATAGCGTTGAAACTAACTTTCTCATTTTGATCCGTGTTTTTGGCATTTGAATTAATAAGAGCCAAATCATCTTCCGTATAACGAATTAACTCACCTATACTAATATCTTTCGGGTCTCTCGCTAAACGAAAACCACCATTTTTACCGCGGATTGTTTCGAGGTAGTTGCCTTTTCCTAAATGATGAATAACTTTCATAAGATGATTGCTTGAAATACCATAAACTTCAGATACTTCGCGGATAGACGCAAGTTCATTTTTTTTCAAAGCAGCATACGTTAGCACTCTAACGGAGTAATCAGTAAAGGATGTCAGTCGCATATGAAACCTGTAAAAACAGCCCCCTCAAGAAAGAATTTCACTTAATAATGATACACATTAACATAAATAAGTATATAGGGATAAGTATATAGGGAAATGGTAATATATTACTAGTGGGTCGTTTTTAATTTCTTACGGGCTTTTTCTGATTCAGACTTTAGCTGTCCACATGCGGCCAAGATATCTTCACCTCTTGTCGTCCTGATAGGTGCCGATATACCACGGCTAAAAATAAGATCAGAAAATTTTGCGACACGGGACTTACTTGGTCTTTCATAATTTGACCCCGGCCAAGGATTAAAAGGGATCAAGTTTACTTTAGCAGGGATTTTATAATCTTTTATGAGTTTAACTAAATTCAAAGCGTCTTCATCGCTGTCATTGACGTCTTTAAGTAAAATATATTCAAAGGTTATCTTACGGCTATTTTTAATACCCGCATAATTTTTACAAGCCGTCATCAATTCATCAATAGGGTACTTATTATTGATAGGCATGATTTTTGTCCGCGTTTCATCATTTACTGCATGCAAAGAAATGGCAAGATTAACACCCATTTCTTCTCCGCAACGATAAATTTCTGGAACAACACCCGATGTTGAAAGTGTTATACGCCTTCGGGATAAATTTATACCATTATCGTCCATAACAATATGCATCGCTTTTTTGACATTCTCAAAATTATATAATGGTTCCCCCATGCCCATTAAAACGATCGTCGAAACCAACCGCCCTTCTGAAGGGCTAGGCCATTCATTAAGATAATCCCGTGCCACAAGAAGCTGCATGACAATCTCAGTCGCGGTTAAGTTTCTTACCAAACGCTGTGTTCCTGTGTGACAAAAAGTACAGGTTAACGTGCAACCAACTTGCGAAGAAACACATAACGTGCCCCGGTCTTCTTCAGGAATAAAGACTGTTTCAACTTCTTGTCCATCTGGAAATTTCATAAGCCATTTGCGTGTGCCGTCTGTAGAAATTAATGCTTCTATAATTTCAGGGCGTCCAACGTCAAAATGCTGGTTTAATTTAGCGCGCATGTCTTTTGAAATATTACTCATTTCATCAAATGATTTTGCACCACGAAAATATATCCAATGCCAAATTTGCTGTGCACGCATCCTACATTGTTTTTCAGGCACGCCTATCTCTTTAAGTTTTTCAGCAACTTCGGCATGGGAAAGCCCAATTAGGCTTCTATTTTCATCAAAAGTATGACGCGGCGCCACTACTGGTTCTAGGCCTAATGGTAAAGTTTTCATAAGATTGTTTTCTCAGTTTAGAAAGCGGCCTTCAAATACCGCTCACCATATTAGCGACATGCGCTCGTTATAGCATTATGTGCGGCAGTAAACCCAGCTAAAGAGAAACGGTAACTCGTTGCATTACCACGACCACTCTTGGCCGCTAACGTTATGCTGTTTCCACGCTTCATTGCTGCTACAATGGCCGCATCCTGTTTTGGGTCATATGCCCATGCGCCGTCTTCTTCGGTAAATAGATCTTCTTTACGTTGTCTATCAATTGAAACATTGACCGCAGAACCTCTTTGAAATTTATAGCCCGCAATAAAATTAAATTCATTTTTGATTTCACGGGCAGGTTTATGCGTGACAGTTATGAATGGATTACCATGACGTAGTGATTTTGGAGATTTATCTTTTGGAACAGAAATCATGTAACAAACCGTTTCACCTGCATCAGTGCTTAATTTAAATGCATCCCAATCACGATTGCTGCTGAGTAGCTGCCTACTGTCTGCTTTTGATACACTTGTCATTAATAACACAAATGAAATGGCAACTATTGACCATGACATAAACTTCTTCATCAAAAATCCTCTAATCTATCACTATTTGCAAATTCCCGTTGCTACTTGAAGCCACAGTTTACAATATAAATCAATTTTGTCAGAATTTTGATTATATTGTAACATTTGTCAACAGAATCTCTTCATATTTAATTATTTTACACTGTTTTTTTGGGTCATTTTCGGATTATGGTAGCCAACATAGAAATTTTAAGCTAATTATTAATTTGTTACATATGAAACTAATTTTAAAGGACTTGAATTATGAGCAAAGTCTATTCGGATGCCAAAGACGCTCTTGATGGCATTTTATTTGATAACATGACCATCATGGCTGGCGGTTTTGGCCTTTGTGGTATCCCAGAAAATCTTATTATCGCGTTACGTGATAGTGGGGTAAGTGGCATATCTGCAATTAGCAATAATGCTGGTGTTGATGACTTCGGATTAGGGCTACTTTTACAAACCAGACAAATTAAAAAAATGGTTTCATCTTACGTTGGTGAGAACAAAGAATTTGAAAGACAATATCTTGCAGAAGAACTTGAATTAGAGTTTAACCCACAAGGTACTCTTGCGGAACGCATTCGCGCTGGTGGTGCAGGCATTCCAGGTTTTTACACAAAAACGGGCGTCGGGACATTAGTCGCTGAAGGAAAAGAACACAAAGATTTTGACGGTGAAACTTACATTATGGAAACCGGACTAACTGCAGATGTATCAATCGTAAAAGCTTGGAAAGGCGATAAAGAAGGCAACCTGATTTTTCGAAAGACAGCAAGAAACTTTAATCCAATGATGGCAACTGCGGGAAAAGTAACTGTCGCAGAAGTTGAAGAATTGGTCGAAACGGGCGAGCTCGATCCTGATCAAATTCACACCCCGGGGATATTTGTTCAACGTATCATCATTTCTAAAGGGTTAGAAAAAAGAATTGAACAGCTCACAACACGTCAAAGAGAAGGAGCATAATATGGCCTGGACAAGAGAAGATATGGCGAGACGCGCTGCAAAAGAGCTCGTTAATGGATATTATGTGAACCTTGGAATAGGTATCCCGACGCTCGTTGCAAACTTTATCCCTGATGGCGTCGATGTAACACTGCAAAGTGAAAACGGCATGCTCGGCATGGGCCCCTTCCCTTATGAAGGCGAAGTAGACCCTGATTTAATAAATGCAGGCAAACAAACGATCACAGAACTTAATCGAACAAGTTATTTTTCGTCTTCTGATAGCTTTGGCATGATACGTGGGGGTCATATTGATTTAAGCATATTAGGCGCAATGCAAGTATCCGAGGAAGGTGATCTTGCAAATTGGATGATCCCGGGCAAAATGGTCAAAGGTATGGGCGGTGCGATGGACTTGGTTGCTGGCGTAAAAAAAGTTGTCGTTATTATGGATCATAATGCAAGAGACGGAAGCGCCAAATTTATTAAAAAATGTACTCTTCCTCTCACAGGAGTGCGTGTTGTGGATATGATTATCTCTGATGTTGGGGTCTTTTTAATTAATGATGATGGCGCAACTCTGATTGAACTTGCACCAGGTATTTCCATCGACGATGCGCGCTCAAGAACAGAAGCCGAATTTAATGTCACGAAAAATTTGTGATAAATGTCATGCCATTATGTTATAAAATACACTATAAGAAATGTTTGATTCTCTAATAGTATAATAAAATTAAAGAGACACTTGATTAAATGCGTAATTTAAAACAATTCATTTTTTCCTTTCTGGGAACGATAGCGTTAACGCTTAGCCCCTTGTCAGCGACTGAGTATAAATTTGCGGATATTGAAACCGGCATAAAAATTCTTTCTGATGATGATGAATTTTTAACTGCAATGAATCCTATCGAAATAGCGTTGCGTGTAGGTTCGCCCACCGCCGATAAAACTATCGAAGATTTAAAAGCACACTATGCAGCCAATGTAATTGAATGGCCTGAGGCTGAAAAAGCGCTCATGAAAGCCTTGCTCGTGACACATAAGAAGAAGCTGGCTAAAATTGAACATTTATTACCGGAAACAGTTTATTTTATTAAAGTAACTAACGAGGTTGAAAGTGGAATATCCCACACGCGCGGCAATGCATTCGTCTCGCCACAAAGACGTTCTTCCATTTCAACAAAGCTATTTTTCCATCAGATATTTCACATTATGTCTAGGCATAGTCGCATAAAAAGAGCGAGCCTATATAACATTATCAACTTCCGCCCTTGTTATTTTCAACCCACCAAAGACGTTGAGCAATATAGTGTGAAAAATCCAGAGGCACCCTTTACAGAATTTTTCGTTCCTGTCGAAATTGAAGATCGTGATACTTACGTTATGACTTATCTTCACACAAAACATGATGGGTTTGACCCAACAATAAAAGGCGGTTTCGATGGTCATATCACAGGAGATTTAATTGAAGTCACTGTTAATGATGGTATTTGCAAGCCGGTGATAAAGGCAGATGGGAAACATAGTATTTATAAGCATGAAGAAGTACCAAGTTTCTATGATCAGGTAGGGCGAAATACAAACTTTGACATTCACCCTGAAGAAATTATCGCAGATAATTTTGCATTCCTTATGATGGGAAAGAAAGATTTAATCAATCCGGATATTCCTGAAGATATCGAAGAATGGCTCGACGTCGAAATAGAGAATTAAGGAAATAATCTGACAGGGCCTAATAATAAGCTAGAACTCATTAAAGGCCCATTGTTTATGTTATTAAGCTGTGTGCTTTTTTCTATTATGGGGGGATTAATACGCTATCTTTCTATTAATGATATTCACCCTTTTATGACTGCCTTTATAAGGACTTTCTTTGCGATTTTATTTTTAATCCCTACCTTTTCCAAGGTTGGCTTTAAAGGTCTTAAAACAGAACGATTAGGGCTTCATTTTTTTCGTGGCGTCATTTCAGCTTTTGCTGTTATTGCATCCTTTTATGCAGTAAGCGTCATCCCACTGGCAGTTTCGACATCTTATAGTTTTGCTGCCCCTATTTTTGCAACTATTCTCGCAGCAATTTTTTTAAAAGAAAGAATAAGGCTGCCCCGGATCACAGCTGTTATCGTTGGGTTTATTGGCGTATTAATATTATTAAGGCCAGGATCCGTTCCTTTTAATAGTGGTGTAGCCGCCGCGCTCATCGGTGCTTTTACAGTAGCCTTTGCAATCATTTGTATTCGTTCTTTAAGTCAAACAGATAAACCAAACGTTGTTGCCATTTATTCTTTGTTATTTACTTTGCCCATTTCATTTGTAGTTGCACTGACTGAATGGACTATTCCAAAACCGGAACTTTGGTGGGCCGTGATTATGGTAGGATTATGTGCGGCACTCGCACAATATTCAATTTCAAAGGCATTCAGCCAATCTGAGGCCACTGCTATTTTACCTATCGATTTTACAAGATTAATTTTTGCCGCTTTTATAGGATATTTCTTCTATTCAGAAGTTCCTGACTTTTATACTTTCCTAGGGGCATCAGTCATTCTTGCTAGTGCTGTTTATGCTGCCCACCGGGAAGCAGTTCGTAAACGCAACTGCCTTTAAAGCATTCATATGCCAATTCTTTACTTGTTTCTAAAATAAGCGTATTACTTTCTAATCATAGACAGCCATAAAGACAAACCCCATGAAACCCAATCTTGTTAGACCCTCCAATAACCTAAAGGGTATTATGTTTATGTTATTAACTTGCTTGGTGGTCACAACGAGCGCCACCCTAATTAAAAAATTAGGCCAAGAATTAAACACCTTTCAAGTTGTTATGTTGCGCTGCACATTTACAACACTGATCACGTTGATTTTTAATTGGCATCTTGGAAAAACATTATTTTTTACCAATAGACCAAAAATGATGTTCTATCGTTCTGGTTTAACATTTATTGTTGTTGTCGCTAATTTTTACGCCGTCTCAAATTTACCGTTAATTGAGGTGACGGCTCTTCAATTCTCCAAACCACTTTTTCTCATTATCCTTGCCGCCTTCTTTATCGGTGAAAGAATTAGAATATATAGAACAACTGCTACAATAGTCGGGTTCATCGGTATTTTAATCATTCTTCACCCTTGGGATAATACAATTTCAAGTACATTAAAACTCGCACATGGGGCCACTTTATTAGCCGCTTTATCAATGTCTGCACTTGCAATTATATCGCGGATAATGACCAAGGATCATAATGCAACAACATTGGTTTTTTATGCCAACATTGGGACGGTTTTTCTATGTTTTATACCCGCAATTTATTATTGGGATACCCCAAGTATCACACAGCTTTTATTTATAGCGGGACTTGGCGTTACAACATTCTGTGCACAATATTGCATGATTAGCGCCTATAAACATGCAGAAGTAACCGTCGTTACGCCCTTTGAGTATTTCCGTATCATTTTTGCAGCGCTCGCAGGATACTTTATTTTTTCCGAAATTCCAGATAATTGGACCATATGGGGCGGCGCACTCATATGTGCCTCAACGTTGTTCATTGCATATCGAGAAGCGTATAAATCAAAACAAGAAGTAAAAAAATGATATATTTAGAAATAATCATTGCCACAAAGGGTCAATTGTTTTTAAATGTAGCCGAGTTAGTTAAGAAAATTAGAGTATTGGGAAATAAGTAAATGGTTAAGGTTCTTTTTGTCTGCTTGGGCAATATTTGTAGATCACCAACAGCAGAAGGCGTGTTTCGTTTTCATGCGAACAACGCTGGTATCAAAGACGGCTTTACACAAAATATGTATATTGATTCTGCGGGCACAGCCGGATTTCATATGGCTGCGCCCCCTGATAAACGTGCTCAACTAACAGCACTTAAATTTGGTGTTGATATAGGTGAGTTGCAAGCGCGAAAAGTAGCCCCACAAGATTATAACGATTTTGATTATATTCTCGCCATGGATGAAGATAACATGTCAAAAATGCTGCAAAATTGCCCTACTGAACATCAGCATAAAATTCATTTATTTATGACATTTTCCGAAACAAGCCCTGGAATTACTGAAGTACCCGACCCTTATTATGGTGATAAAGAAGATTTTGATAAAGCGTATGATTTCATAGATCGTGCTGCACAAGGCTTCTTGAAGCACTTACAAAAAAATCATTCTTTATAAGAAAAATACAATTTTTATATAAAAGAAAAGCGCGATAACCCCTTGAATATTTTGGCTTCCGTGCCAATATATGATATAACTGGTTATTCGGATTTAAACCAATTGAAAGGAATTTTATAAATGGTTGATCAAAACCCATATTATTCAGCTTCAGGCTCACGCAGTGCTGCCGAAATTGATGAGGGTCTTCGTGCCTACATGCTGACGGTTTATAACTACATGGCATCTGCACTCGCACTTACTGGTCTTGCGGCTTATGTAACAGCCAATACACCTGCGATTTTACAACTACTTTATACTGTGCAAGGAAACATGATTGCACCAACAATGCTTGGTTATGTCGCAATGTTTTCTCCACTCGCTTTTGTATTAGCGCTCAATTTCGGCATTAATAGAATGCAGGCTTCAACCGTTCAGATGGTATTCTGGGCTTTTGCAGTAGTTATGGGCTTATCATTATCTAGTATATTACTTACGTATACTGGAGCAAGTGTCGCCAAGACGTTTTTTGTTACGGCAGCCGCTTTTGGTTCTTTAAGTCTTTATGGTTACACGACGAAAAAGAATTTAACAGGCATGGGTAGTTTCCTTATCATGGGATTATTCGGATTAATCATTGCTTCAATTGTTAATATGTTTATGCAATCTGGTGCAATGGATTTTATCATTTCTGTGGTAGGCGTTCTAATATTTGCCGGTTTAACAGCTTATGACACGCAACGAATTAAATTAATGTATTTGGAAAGCGATCATAGTGAAACGGCTTCGAAAAAAGCCGTCATGGGAGCTCTGAGCCTTTACTTAGATTTCATCAATATGTTCTTATTCCTGCTACGTTTCATGGGTAACCGCGAATAAAACATTTTGAATTAATTTTTAAACCCTGCTGATGAAAATTGGCGGGGTTTTTTATTGCCAAATTAGATTTAAGCCCTCATACTCCATTCCCATATCAGGGAGAAAAATAATCATGAAAACAAATCGTCGACATTTTATGAAAGCGGGTATGGCTATGAGCACAGCATTACTGGCTGATAGTGCGCTTGCTCAAGACACAACATTAATTCCAAGCCGTGGGCCCGGAGAGATGATTGATAGCTCGGTCACTTATGCCGATCGCTCACCATTTGTCAAAGATGCAAAGATGCGCGGTTCAGCAAATGGCCTTTCAGGAGGTGGTTTTACACCACTTCAGCATAGTCGCGGCATGGTAACGCCATCTGGCCTTCATTTTGAAGTGCACCATAGTGGTGTTCCGGAAATTGACCCTAGCGAACATAAACTTCTTATTCATGGGCTTGTTGATGATGAGAAAATTTTTACTATGGAAGATCTACTTCGTTTTCCTTCCGTTAGCCATTTTCATTTCTTAGAATGTGCAGGTAATGGCATGGGAGAATGGATGGGGCCTCGTGGTAAAACGGTACAACAAACACATGGATTGACCAGTTGCTCAGAATGGACGGGTGTGCCGCTCAAAGTATTATTAAATGAGCTCGGTGTTCGTGGCGATCCTAAATGGTTGCTTGCAGAAGGCGATGATGGCGCTCGCATGACGCGTAGTATTCCCATTTGGAAAGCTATGGATGATGCCTTTTTGGCTTACGCACAAAACGGTGAATTTTTACGTCCTGAACAAGGCTTCCCACTGCGTCTTATTGTGCCGGGATTTGAAGGCAATATGAATGTGAAATGGATACGTCGACTTGAAGTCGGGGATAAACCATGGTGGACCCATCATGAAAACACTGAATATGCCGACCCAAGACCAAAAGATGAAATTCGCGCTTTCTCTTTTTATATGGAAGCACGTTCTGTCATCACATCCCCGTCCGGAGGAATGAAACTTAATGGACCTGGTTTTTATGAAATTAGCGGACTAGCTTGGTCTGGCGCTGGAACGGTTAGTAAAGTTGAAATATCAACTGATGACGGTAAAACATGGCAAGGTGCATCGCTACAGGGTCCCGTATTACCGAAATGCCATACGCGCTTTACACATCCATGGAGATGGTACGGAAAAGAAACAACAATTTTAAGCCGTTGCACCGATGATACCGGTTACACACAACCGACTTACGATGAGATGTACAAATTACAAGGGCCAATTGGCATGATGCACAATAACGCCATTCAAAAATGGCATGTTGCTCAGGCCGGGGAGATAACTAATGTTCGCTAAACACTCTAAAATTATTACTATAACGGCTATTGCCACCTCCCTTTCTTTCGGCGCTTTATACGCCACCGCACAAGACAAATATGGAATAGGAACTTCTGTTGGGCCTGATGAAATTGCAAAATATGATAATGATATTCATATTGATGGCACTGGACTACCAGAAGGCAGTGGAAATGTTGCCTTAGGCCGTGAAATATATGAATATCAATGCGCATTATGTCACGGAGAAAAACTTGAGGGTGTCCGCGAAATGGGCGCACAAACATTGCATGAAGGCCGACGCGATATTAAGAAACTCCCTTATGCGACATCCTTGTTTGATTTTATTCGCCGCGCTATGCCACTAACGGATCCAGGAACGTTAAGCAACGATGAAGCATACGGCCTTACAGCATTTTTACTTGTTGAAACAGGCGTGATTAATGATCCTAATTTAACATTGGATGCTGAAAGTGTTAAAGCCATTAAAATGCCAAATCGCGATAAATTTATCATTGATCCGGCCTCTCGCTTCACAGCAAAGGATTTAGAAGACAAGTAAAAATTAGAAGAGGGAAATTGAATGGACATCACAAGACGTAAAATTGTTGGTGCGACTTCTGCAGCATTGGTTGTAACACCAATGTTATCGGCGGCGCGTGCCGCTTCACCGGGCCAAGATGATCCTCTCGGTGTGCGGTCCGACTTTCCTCTTTTAAAAACGACAAATTATTTAAATACTGCTTATCATGCTGTTTCCCCCAATCAGGTGGTACAGGCAGGAATTAATTTTTTTAAGGATCGTGCGGACCCGGCCGACAGTATCGGCCCTTACCTTGCGGAAGGGCGTGTGGTTCGTAATAAATTTGCTAAACTCGTCAACGCTGATCACAGCGAAATTGGTCTGATTTACACCACCACAGAAGCAGAAAATATTGTGGTCAATAATTTAAACCTTAAGCGTGGCGATAATGTAGTTACAGATGATTTACAATATAATGCAAGTTTCATTCTTTATGATTATTATGCGAAAAAACTTGGGATAGAAGTAAGAATTGTCAAACGTGATCAAACGGGGCGGACACGGTTTGAAGAATTTGAGAAATTGGTAGATAAAAACACTCGAATTCTATCCGTTTCATTTGTGTCACATGAAAATGGACTTTGTCATGATTTACGTCCGCTCGCTGATCTTGCGCATGCGAATGGTGCTTATATCTACGTTGATGCGATCCAAGGCGTTGGTATGGTTGACCTCGACGTTAAGGCAGCAGACATCGATTTTATGGGATGCGGCACCTATAAATGGCTGCTTGCCAGTTACGGTACAGCATTCTTTTTTGTTAGACGAGAATTACAAAATATAATAGCTGCGGATCGACGCGGAATGTTCGCAGTCACCGATATGGAAAAATTTAGAGATTTTGACCCTTATCAGGATGCAGCAAAATATGGGTTTGCCACACCAGCCTTCGGATCGGTCTCTGTGGTTGGCACGGCGCTTGATTATCTTAACCGTGTCGGGATTAGAAAAATTGAACAACACACCATCACACTGGCCCAAAAAATGCGTGATCATATTGTATCGACCGGCTTGAAATGTGACACACCAGAAGGCAACAAATCTGCTATCGTTACCTTTTATCATGAGAAAAATCCAGACGATGTAAAATCACTTTATACAAATGAAAATATAAAGGTCAGTTATAAACATGGTGGCACCAAAATTCGAATTGGTGCGTCACTTTTCAATAATCAATCTGATATTGATCATTTTAATGCGGTTACGACTGAAATTGCAAAACTGAGCTAATCATTATGTCAAATTCTGAATTTTCAGCAATTTTAATTGCGCTTTCTGCCTGTATTATTTGGTCAGGAAATTTCGTCATTGCCCAAGGTGTTAATGAATGGATTACGCCAATGACACTTGCATTTTGGCGTTGGGTCATTGCCTTTCTTTTTGTGCTTCCAATTGGTTATAAATATGTAAAACGTGATTGGCATCTGATTAAATCACAATTTAAATATTTACTCGCAATGGGCATTATTGGGGTTGGACTTTATAATACATTTATTTATTTCGCTGGCCAATTTACCACAACTCATCATATTGCAATCGTTTCTTCGGCGGCCCCTATTGGAACATTATTAATCGCCGGCATCTGTGGCATTGAACGATTATCACGCTACAAAGTATTAGGTGCATTTTGCGCGCTCATAGGTGCTTTGATGGTGGTCACACATGGAAATCCACTGCTTGTTTTTAATCAAGATTGGAATGCTGGTGATATCATTCTCATATTCAGCACCCTTATCTGGGCGGCCTGGAGCGTAGCAATTACCTATAAACATAAGGATATGTCAACGCGTTCATTCTTAACGGTGATTATTGCAATCGGCACCTTATTTTTATTACCATTATATTTATGGGAACTAGCTTATGTCGCGCCTACTCCCTTTACATTAGAAGCATGTGGTATCTATTTATATGTAGGCATATTCGCATCAGTTATTGCATGGTTTGCTTGGCAACATTCCGTTGAAACCATCGGCTCTGTAAAAACCAGCCTGATCTATTATACCATGCCTGTCTTTAGTGGCATTTTAGCCATTTTGATTTTGGAAGAACCAATTGAAACATATCACGTTATTGGTTTTATCCTCGTATGCGCTGGCATCGTCATATCTAATTTAAGAAAACTTGGAATAATAAAGAAATCGTAGTTCTGAGAATTTAGTATCTTATTTTTTGTTTGCCCTCCTCCTGCACATGAGGTAACCATTTCCTTGATGGTTCCTTGATTACTGATCAAGGTGAAAAGGGAAAATGGTGAAATCATAAATATGATCAAATCCATTGCTATGCCCGTAACTGTGAGCGGTGAGCTAGCTCTTATACCACTGGGAAACCGGGAAGGTGAGTTTAGCGTATTTTAACCGTAAGTCAGGAGACCTGCCATCAATTCGCCCTTTCTGGTGGTCGGTGCAACCATACAGAGCGGAACATCCGTGTTGGCGATAATTCGTTATACACGGGGGTTGTCCGCTCTAACAAATGACAAACTCCTTGTATTTTTTTATGATCCTCAAATGAGGAATAATTATAGGTTTTTGTTATGAAAAAATTAAAAATACCCTTAAAAATAGCGATTGCATTTTCGACAAGTACAAGCGCCAGTACATATTACGCGACGGCACAAGAGACAGCATCTCAAGATGAAGATGTCATTATTGTTACTGCAAACAGACGCCCTCAACCATTATCACAAATCGGAAGTAGTGTTTCGGTTCTAACCGAAGCTGATCTTGAAAGAGGACAACAACCATTTGTCTTAGACGCACTTGAAAGTTTACCGGGGGTTTCCACCTCGCAAAATGGATCCTTTGGTGGTTCGGCGTCTATTTCTATTCGTGGTGCTGGTGGTGATAATACTGTTCTCCTTATTGATGGCGTTCAGGTAAACGATGCATCCGCACCGGGTGGCGCATTTAACTTTGCAACGCTTGATACTTATAATATTTCTCGAATAGAAGTTCTTAGAGGCCCTCAATCCATTCTTTATGGATCAGATGCTATTGGTGGTGTCGTAAATATTATCACTAAAACAGGTGGTGAAGGTTTAGGCGGCAAAATATTCGTTGAAGGTGGCTCCTTCAATACCCGCCGCGCGGGTGCAAGCCTTTATGGTGGTACTGACAAAATAGGTTTTAACATTTCAGCGAGTGGTTTGGATACGGATGGCATCTCAAAAGCAGATGAGAATAATGGCAACACAGAAGCAGATGGACTTAGCAGTTATACTTTTGCCGGTAAATTAACGGCTCAATTAACAGAGACATTTCAATTAGAAGCACTTGGAAATTATACGGATACCAACGGATTTTATGATGCATTTGATTTTGTCGCTTCCGTACCTTTCGACGGCAGCATGCTTCAAACCAATGCAACAGATCAATTTGCTGGTGTTGTCAGAGGTAATTTGGAATTATTAGATGGGCGCTTTACAAATACATTATCTGCTGAATATTCAGAAATTAATCGTACATTACTTGGTGATTTTGACCCATTTTTAGCAACTGGGACCAGAACAAATATTGATTATTTAGGTGTTTTGACAGTTAATCAAGACTGGACAGTTACTGGAGGACTTCAGCACGAAAAAACCAAATCCGAAGGTAATTCAGAATCAAGTTTTGACATTAATAGTGTTTTTGGTGAACTCGCCTTTACTGGTTTCGAAAATTTAGTTATCACTGCAGGCACACGTTATGACGATCATCAAACATTTGGTGGTAATGCATCATCCAGAATTACCGCTTCCTATACTGTGGATCAAACAGGTACGAAAATTTTAGCAAACTGGGGACAAGGCTTCCGCGCTCCAAGTATTTCTCAACTTACATTTGCTTGGTTGACTTTTAGCGGAATTAATGAAGACCTTAATCCTGAAACATCAACAGGATTTGAAGTTGGATTTGTTCAAGATCTCGCTGGCGATCGCGTATCTGTTGGCGCCACTTATTTCCATCAAAAGGTGAACGATAAAATCACCTATGTAAATTTCACTGATGGGTACGATAACATCGATAAAACGCTTTCAAAAGGTATAGAATTTACGGCATCGGCAAACGTCACTGATACCATCAGCGTAAATGCAAATTATACATATACAGACGCGAAAGACGTAACAGACGGCAATGAGGTTCCATTAATTAGAGAGCCAAAACATTTAATTTCGGGGTCCATTCAATGGAACCCAATCGAAAAGCTATCAACATCATTACTCGTTACACATAACGGTGAAGAACAACAACTTGACGGTTCAACCTTGGCGAAATGGACTCGTGTAGATGTCCGTGTTTCATATGAATTAATGGAAGACTTGAATGTTTATGGTCGTGTCGATAATGTTTTAAATACTGAATACCAGTATATCCCTAATTACGGCACACCTGATCGTTCATTTTTTATGGGATTAAGGAAAACATTCTAATGAAAAACCGAAATCACATTTTGGGGGTGTTAAAGGCATTATCGATTGTGGTTTTTATTGGGGTGGCATTAGTGCCATCCCATTCGTTTTCTGAAAATCAATCAAATACTAATAAACCAAGCATCTTATCCCTCGATTATTGTTCCGATCAATTTGTGTTGTTACTAGCAGATAGAAAACAAATACTGGCTCTATCAAAAGCATCCGAAGATATTTATTCTTTTTATCGTGCGCGTGCAAAGGGTATCCCAAAAACAGAGAGCACAATTGAAGAAGTAATTATGTTAAAGCCGGATATTGCACTTCAAACATATAGAGCGGCAGCACATATGCGTGAAATGACAAGTCGAAGCGATATTGGATTATTTACGACCCATTATGGAAGTGACCCTGAAACGGTTTATAAAAATATTGAGTTGGTCGGTAATACGCTAAATCAAAACCTGCGTGCCAAAGGATTTATTGAACTTTATAAAAAACGATATGCAGCCTTAAAAAAGAAACCGAGAAAAAATTTAAAAATTGCTTACGTAACACCTAGTGGCACCACTGCAGGTGTTGGCACATCCGTTGATGATATCATTAAATTATCTGGTTTTCAGAGTTATGCGGCCGCCCATGGCCTTAATGGATGGCAAAGTTTACCTGTGGAATTATTAGTAATGGATCCGCCAGACATGTTTATCACGGGTTATTTTGAAGACGGTGCCGTGACGCAATCTCGCTGGAGTATTAGTCGTCATGATCAGATATTTAAAATGATGCAAAATACCCCTACAACAAATATTCCAAGTAGTTTAATGAGTTGTAGTGGGCTATTTCTAGTTGATGCTGCGGAACGTATTCGCAAAGATGCGGCGAATATGGGAATAATAACCGAAGCCGAATGGGGAACTAATGAATAAATATATAACCAGTAATTTACTGCTTATTATAGCATTAATATTGACCGCAATTGCTTCTTTGATGATCGGTCGCACGCCTCTTGATGTTTCAGAAATATTATATGGATTTGTTGGCCCCGCAAATGATCCAATATCTATCATTGTTATTGAGCTTCGCTTACCAAGGGTTTTATTAGGAATTTTAATCGGAGCTACACTGGGCATTTCGGGAGCTGCATTGCAAGGCGTGCTTCGTAATCCGCTCGCCGATCCAGGCGTTATAGGGGTGACCGCCAGCGCGTCACTTGGTGCCGTTATCGCTATTCATTCAGGGCTTGCGATTATGTGGCCCCTGTTTATTCCCCTTTTCGCAATGGCAGGTGCTTTAATTGCAACAGCAATTTTATTATTTGTTTCAGTCAGAGAAAGCAGCCTTCTAATGCTTATACTTGTTGGTATTGGCATCAGCTCACTTGCAATTGCCGGTGTATCATTGGTTATGAATATGGCTGAATCACCAATGAGTGTTCGTGACATGGTTATGTGGATGCTTGGCTCTCTTGAAAATAGAACATCAACTGATATACTTCTGGCCCTTCCTTTTATTTTATTTGGTTGGATTATGATGATTAATGTTGGGCAAGGGTTGAACGCGCTAAGTGTTGGTGAAGATACGGCCCAGAGCATGGGCATCAACATTTCAATGCTAAAACTACGTGTGGTCATAGGATCTGCCATAAGCGTTGGTGCTGCAGTTGCCGCTTGTGGAAGCATTGGGTTTATTGGCCTAGTGGTTCCTCATATGGTGCGCGGATTAATTACAAATGAACCTGGCGGCATACTTATCCCAAGTGCATTAATGGGAGGTCTCTTGTTAACTTTGGCCGATCTCATGACCAGGCTTCCAATGCCTGGTGCTACATTGCAGCTTGGAGTGGTGACTTCATTAATTGGGGCACCCGCATTTTTATACATCGTCTATAAAACACGGAACAACATGCGATGAATTGCTTAAAGATAGAAAATATCAACCTTGAGTTAGAGAACCGTGTCATTTTAAAAGATATCTCTGCTACTCTCAACAAAGGTGAAATTGTTGGTTTAATTGGACCAAATGGCGCGGGGAAAAGTAGTCTACTAAGGTCTATTCTCGGTTTAGTGAAAATCAGTAAAGGGAATATATTGATTGATGATTTAAATATCAAAGACCTAAAATTAAAAGAACGAGCGAAAAAAATCGCTTATGCTGCCCAAGGTGCACCAGTACATTGGCCATTAAATGCTGAAAATGTTGTTGCTTTAGGACGGGTACCACATTTAAACCCTTGGCAAAAACTTTCGGCAGTAGATGAAGAGATTATTGAAAATGCAATGGTACAAACCGATTGTATCTCTCTAAAAGGGCGACATGTTACTTCATTATCCGGTGGGGAAAGAGCACGTGTTTTATTAGCACGCGTGTTAGCAACAGCTGCACCTTATATATTGGCAGATGAACCTGTAGCCTCGCTTGACCCTTCACATCAATTACAGGTTATGGAAATATTAAAAAACTTAAGTCAAAATGATAACGGCGTCATGGTCGTTATGCATGATTTAAGTCTGGCCTTAAGATATTGTGATCGCTTAATTCTACTGAACGACGGGCAGCTGGTTGGGCAAGGTGCTCCAGAAATTGTTTTAAATGATGAAAATCTGGCCGAAGTATTTGGCATACGTGCTAAGCGTTGGAGTGATAATGGAGAAAATTATTTAATTACCCATAACATTAATCAAGGCGAATAAGTATGTCATTAGGGTTGATGTTACAAGGTACAGGATCAGATGTTGGAAAATCAATTCTCGTTGCGGGACTATGCCGCGCCTTGAGCAAACGAGGCATGATTGTTCGCCCCTTTAAACCTCAAAATATGTCAAATAATTTATAAATTATCCGAGAGGGTAAAATAAATTGAAGGATTTAAATATGGGTGAAATCCATAACACAAAAAGTACGTCCACTTTACAAGCGAAAAATTTAGATAGAATAATCAGAGAAAAAGAGCGCCAACATTTAACTGGTGTCCCAACAGTATCTTGGTGGAGATATGAAAAATTGGGTGAAGCTCCAAAAGGATTCAAAATAGGTTCTTCAGCAAAAGGATGGCTGTTGTCTGATATACAAAGCTGGATTTCTTCAAAAGTGGGAGAAAAGAAATGACAGCACCTTGGGGGAGCCAAAGGCGTACCGTTAAATTTTGATAGACGAAGTATTCAAGTTACACCAACTTATTCAGACCCTACCGAAATTCTATGTGAAATGCTTGATGTTTTAAGCCGTTTTGGTCTGAGGATAAATGGATTACCACAAACGACAGGACAAATCGTGCGAGCTGATATGACTGATGAAGCTAGAGGGAAAAAATCTGGTTGGTACGTTGCATACGATGGGGATGTTTTTAATTGCGTTTACGGCAATCACAAGACCAGTGAAACTCATTATTGGTCGTCCATAGAACGTCACGTCATGACGTCAGCGCAAATTGCCGGACATCAACGCCAAATGAAGGTAGCACAGGAACAGAGAGAGGTTGTGCAACAGGCGATATATGCGGAAGCAGCAGAAGAAGCAGACAGGATTATTGGCGCAACGGAGATAAGCACATACCATGATTACGCTGATCGTAAAAAAATTAGTGGAGAATACCTTGTTTACCAAACTAAAATTGCAATCCCAGCCTATGACGAGCAAGACAATATAAGCATCGATCTTCCGACTTTAAGAGAATTAACAGCTAGTGGGCAATTAACTCTTATTAATAGCCAAAATATCAAACTTGCCTTATCACGCTATTCAATTGCAGTAGATGCATTACGAGCGCTCGTTATTCACATAAGTCCTACCTCTGTTATTATGCCAAGAAAATACCCTGAACTGATCCAGCTTGATGTAAAAATGAGAAACGTACAAAGTGATATATTTAGTCATCAATGTCAGTTTGAAAAAATGAAAGAGGATAAAGCATTTATTAACGATATAGTTGATAACGGCTCTCGAATGAAAGCCTTTACTCTTACTCTAAAAAACCAACAGAATATGTTGGAATTAGTACATGATGAACTGGATAAAGAACTCGGTATTATTCATTAGAAATTTATTCATGATCTTGTCCAGATTAATACAGCAAGATACAGTATTTTAGGGCTTTGTTGACTGTCCGCTTATGGCCGAAAGTAGACGTTCAAAAAAGCGGCAAACGAGAAACGCCTCAGTTCGCCGCCATTAGTTGGTATAGAATTATTTGTTCACTGCATCTTTTAGTGCTTTACCTGCCTTAAATTTAGGCCTTGTAGCAGCAGCAATCTGTATTGCTTCTCCAGTTCGCGGGTTACGACCGATCGATGCGGCCCTATTGGCAACGCCGAACGTACCAAAACCAACCAAGCGAACCTCTTCGCCTGCTGCCAAAGTGTTTGAGATAGTACCTAAAACACTATCAATAGCACTGGCTGCATCTGCTTTCGAAATTCCGGCTGATCCAGCCACGCTCGCAATAAGTTCGTTTCTATTCATAATTTTTCCTCTAAATTAAAGTTATACTATTGATTGTAACAAATGAAATGATAAACTTTTTCTAGAAAAAGTCAATTTCAAAGGGCATTTGAAATGCATCAATTTTATTTGAGTCTTTAAATTGTTCCCTAATTTAAAAATTGTTCCCTAATTTAAGCTCAAAAAAACCTTTTCCGAAGAACCGCAGTGGTAAGCACAAATGAACGTCTGCTTTCGGCCATAAGCGGACTCTCAGATTACGTTATAATGGGGTGATAAGTAGCACCAAAATTTTCGTCAAATTGTTTAATAACAAAAGTTACACAAAGGCTACACAAAGGGTAGCGACCACAATATACTATTAATTTTGAGATAATTTCTTATATTCGTACACGAAAATAAGAATTAATCTAAAAAATATGTATACGGGAGATGCAAATAAACTTTTTAAAAATAT